>DAHUXO010000027.1 GCA_027307095.1 Betaproteobacteria bacterium
GTCAGTCCCTTGCTGTCGCGGAACATCATGTGCTCCAGCGCGTGCGCCGTTCCCGGAAAGCCGGCCGGCGTCTCGTAGCCGCCGGCGAGGTAGGTCATCTGGGTCGTGACCGTCGGGGCAAGCGTGTCGCGCACGATCACCACGCGCAGGCCGTTGCCGAGCCTGGTGCGCAGCACGCCGCTGCCCTGCAGGGCCGGGACGTGCGGGGGCGCGTCTGCCGCGCGGGTTTGGTGCGCGACTGCGACCAGTCCCACTGCGAGCATGAGCCCGAAGGCCAGCTGACCCCTCATATCGATCTCTCCTTGCGTGTCGGTAGCGGTGTTAGGACATCGGGCGCAACCCGGCGGTTCACTGCGTGCGTGGGCGGCGGTCGTCGGCACGCGTCCATCGGACAAGCCGGATGACCGGATCGGCGTTGCCGCTTGCGCAGCAGGCGGCGCAGCCTGCGCGGCGCCGCATCAATCGATCAGCTGCAGATCGTTCCGGTACCAGTCGCCGCGCTTGACGTAGGCATCGACGTTCACGCGCATCGCGGCGAGCTCGTCGTCGCGCAATGTGCGCAGGGCCTTCGCCGGGACGCCGACGACCAGCGAGCGGTCGGGGAAGACCTTGCCCTCGGGGATCACTGCGCCGGCGGCGACCAGGCAGTCGCGGCCGATCACGACCTTGTTGTAGACGATCGCCTGGATTCCGACCAGCGTGCCATCGCCGATCGTGCAGCCGTGGAGCATCGCCTGGTGCCCGATCGTGACGTCGTTGCCGATGGACATCGGGATGCCGGGGTCGACGTGCAGGACCGCGCCGTCCTGCACGTTGGTGCTTTCGCCGACGCGGATCGTGTCGTCGTCGCCGCGAATGACCGCGCCCGGCCAGACACTTGCGCGCTCGCCCAGCGTCACGCGGCCGATGACCGTTGCGCCCGGCGCCACGTAGGCGGAAGCCGGGATGCGAGGCGTCGCATCACCAAGTCGATAGATGGCCATCGAATTCCTGTTGCTCGGGTGGAGGGGCAATGCCTGCAGCCGTGGTCGCTGTCGGGCGACGGGCCGGCCGACGAACCTGCACCGGCGCCGGTCGAGCGGGCCGAAGACCGATACTACATCTGTCACAATTCAGCTCCTATGACGGACTTTCGCGACGCATGCCGCGAATCCCGGTCCGGCGCAATCACGGAGGCTGCATTCGCATGTGCGGGATCGCGGGGTATGTGCACCTGGACGGAAGGCCGCTGGTTGCCGAGGTCGATGCGCCGATTCTCGCGGCGATGGGCGGTGCTCTTCACCATCGGGGGCCCGACGACTCGCGCACAATGCTGTGGGAAAACGTCGGCTTCGTCTTCAAGCGCCTCTCGATCGTCGACATCGAGGGCGGTGCGCAGCCCCTCGAAACGCCCGACGGACAGGTTTGCGCGATGGTCAACGGTGAGATCTACAACCATCGCGAAATCCGCAGGGACCTGGCGGCGCGCCATGCGCTGCGCACGCACTCCGACTGCGAGGTCGTTCCCTATCTGTATCTCGACCGCGATCTCGGTCTGTGCGACCCGCTGAACGGCATGTTCGCGATGGCGCTGCTCGACCGCCGCAAGCGGCGCATCCTGCTCGCCCGTGACCGGATGGGCGTCAAGCCGCTGTTCTACTGCGTCGCGGACGGAGGGCGCGTGCTGGTGTTTGCGTCGGAATTGAAGGGGCTGTTCGCGCACCCGGCCGTCCCGCGCGTATTCGACTGGCACTCCGCCCTGTCCGACAGCCTCGGGTCCGATGCGCAGCCGCGCGAGCGTGCATCGGGGTTCCTGGGCATCGAGCGCGTTCCCGCAGCCGGGATTGTCGACGTCGACCTCGGCCGCCGCGCCGTGAACATCCGGCGCTACTGGGCATTGCCGCCGCGCGGGGAGCCCGTGGCCGGGAAACCGGCGGCATGGTACGTCGACGGCTATCGTGCGCTGCTGGAGGACAGCGTGCGGATGCGCCTGATGTCCGATGTCCGCTACGGCATGTTCCTGAGCGGCGGGATCGATTCGTCCATGCTGGCGGCGATCGCAGCGCGCGCGGGGCCGTTCCCGACCTTCACGGTCCTGAGCCGCAGCACGATCGGCAGCGGCGATGCGGGCAGCGCCCGTGAGGTCGCCTCGGCCTTGGGGCTTCCCAACCATCAGGTCCTGTTCGACGAGTCCGCGATCGACATCGGGCCGGATCGCTGGCGCCGCGTGCTCTGGGCCTGCGAGATGCATTCCGTGACTGCGGAGCAGCTCTTCAAGTTCTATCTCCACGCCTACGCGAAAGAGCGCTATCCCGACCTCAAGGTCATGCTCCTGGGCCAGGGATCGGACGAGTTCAGCGGCGGGTATACCTCGCTGCTGCTGGGGCGCCAGCCCGGAACGGGCGCCGACGAATGGACTGCAGTCGGCACACGCCTGCACTCGATGGAGGCGGCGCGCGACGCGGCGTCGGCGGGCTTTGTCGACTTGTACGTCGACCTGTTCGGCAGCGGCTTGCTGTCACGCGAGTTCGCGGCTCGCGCCGCAGGCGGGACGCGGACCGGCACAACCTGGGACCGATATGTCGGCTTCTTCCGCCAGAATCTGGACTATCATCTTTGGCATGAGGATCGCACGTCGTCCGCGCATTCGATCGAGAACCGGGTCCCGTTTCTCGATTACCGGCTGCTAGAGTTCCTGGCGCAGGTGCCCGCCAGCCTCCATCCCGAACTGTTTGTCGACAAGCGGATCCTTCGGGCTGCTGCGCATGGGCAGCTTCCCGGTAGTCTTGCGGCACGGCCCAAGGGGGCTTTTTTCTACGGCAAGGAGGAGGCTCATGCCTTTCGCATGATGTACGGGATCCTGCAGAGCAATGGCGGCGAACTGATCGAACAGGCGCTTGCCGGTTCTGCGTCCACCGACGGGCCACTCGAGGCAGACGGCCTGCGCTCCTACGCGGCCGATGTGGGGCGCGATCCGTCCGGCCGTCAGGTGACCGGACTCCTCTGGCTCGTGAACATGGGCCTGCTCGCAGACATGGCGGTTCGTGGAGGACCGGCGATCTCATCCGCCGAGCGCCTGCCCGTCGCGGAAGCGCAACTGTGCGGCACCGGACGCCCCATCGAGATCGAGCGAATCGCGGGCTCGCCGTCTACCGATTCGCCGGAAAAGCGTGCACGCGCCGCCGTCGTGTCCGAGCCCGGTGATGGCGAAGTGGTGGCGCTTGCGCCCGGCACGGTCGTGGTCCGTTCCAGATTCGGAGATGCGGGTGCCGGCGCGTCCGGCGTCTACATCGTCAGGAACGAGAAGATGGAGGCGGTGAAGTCGCCGGGATGGGCGAAGTTCCTGCTTCAGGTCGACGGCCAGAAGACGCTTCGCCAGATCGTCGACGGCGGCCGGCTCAATCGATCGCAGCTGCGCAGGCACGTGCGTGCCGGCATCGCGGAAGGCATCGTTGAGATACTTACCGGGCGCAGGTAGTCTTCGAAAGCCCGGCAGTTGCCGTGGGCCTCGGGGCTCGACTTGCGCCGGGTACGAGCTTCGGATCAGGCGCAGGCAGCGAATGGCGAAGAGATTGATTCGTGGAAAGTGAAAGGGACTCCGGGGCCGGTCTACCCGTGGCCGTGGCTCGCAATGCGACCTGTCCCTGCGGCAGTGGCAGGCGTTTCAAGCATTGCTGCGGCGCGGAGGGGGCTGCGCCGGCTCAGACGCGACTCGCGGCCCTCGCTGCGCATCGGGCAGGGCAACTCGGCCGCGCCGAGACGCTCTATCGGCACGCGCTCGAGCAGAGCCCGAAGGACGTCGATGCCCTTCACATGCTCGGCGTGGTCCAGCTGGAGAGGTTGCGCTACCGGGAAGCGCTCGGTCTGCTCTGGGACGCGGCAGAAGCGACCAGATGGGCCGTGCCGGCGGTTCGCCACAATCTGGGGCTCGTTCTGGCCAAGCTGCTGGCGCGCGAGGCCAACCTCAGGCAGGCCGAGCTCCTCGGGCGCCTCGATGCGCTCGAACGTGCGCGCGGCGCACGCAAGTCCGATGTCTCGCCGCTGGTCACCGTCGTGCTGCCCGCGTACAACCACGCCCGGTTCGTGCGCGCGGCGATCGCGTCGGTCGTGGCGCAGACCTATCCGCACATCGAGCTCGTCGTCATCGACGACGGTTCCGTCGACGGCACCGCCGCCGCAGTGCGAGCCGCGCTGCAAGGCATCGCGATTCCGGCGAGGTTCATCACGCGCGAGAACCGCGGTGCCGCGACAACGCTCAACGAGGGCGCGATGCTTGCGCGCGGTGCGTACGTGTCATTCCTGAATTCCGACGACTGGTACGCGCCCGATCGCATCGCCTGCATGGTCGACCAGATCGCGCGTTCCGGCGCACGCTGGGGCTTTTCCCTCGTCTCGAGCGTGACCTCCGAGGCGGGCGGTGCGCGGGATGCGGCCGGCGGCGAATGTGCGATCCAGCGCAAGCAGCGCGCTCACCTCGGAACGCAGCCCCCCAGCTTCACTTTGATAGAGCACAACGTCGCCATTTCGAGCGGCAACCTGTTCGTCGAGCGGGAGTTCTTCGTTTCCATCGGTGGGTTCCGCGAGTATCGCTACAACCACGATTGGGAATTCTGCCTGCGCGCAGGCGCCCTCGAGGAGCCGGTCGTCGTCCAGCGCCCGCTGTATTTCTACCGTGTCCACGGGCAGAACACGATCTCGGAGTCACCCGCGCGCGCGCTCGACGAGGCCAATCGCCTTCTCGCCGATTTTCTCGCCGGGGCGCTGGCCGGCCGCCCCGAGGGCGGCAACGATCTCGCGCCTCAGGCCGCAGGCAATCGCGATCTGCTGTTGCGGGTCGCGTTTCGAACCGGGCTGGGGGCGCTCGTTCCGATCGACGCGCTGCGCGCCGTCGCCGCCGAATGGCGAGCGAAGGCCCCGCCGGTAGCACCCTCCGGTGATGCCGCTGCTTCGGCTGGTGCGACGGGCAGGACGGCCGTCGTCGTGCTCGGCATGCATCGCAGCGGTACCTCGGCCCTGTCCCGCGTGCTCAACCTCTGTGGGGCCTTCCTGCCGGCGAGCCTGAGGCCGCCCAAGCTCGGCGCAAACCCGACGGGATTCTGGGAGCCGGAAAGCGTTCTCGATCTCGACGAGCGCCTCATGCACCGGCTCGGCGGTGACTGGGATCGCATCGACTTCACGCTTCCGGACGACGGCGAGATCGTCGCCGAGTTCGAGAGCGATGCCTGCGCGCTGCTGGCGTCGGAGTACGGTGACGAGCCGACGATCCTGATCAAGGGCCCGCGCATCGGCGCCTTCCCGGCGCTGTGGCACCGTGTGCTGTTGCGCTGCGGGTATCGGCCGGTCTACGTCGTCCCCGTTCGCCATCCGCTGGAAGTCGCGCAGTCACTGCACGTGCGGGACGACATGTCGGTCGCCGAGGCCCTGGCGCTGTGGCTCGCCTACTCGCAGCGGATCGCGGAGCACGCGCAATCGCAGCCCGACGTCGTTCATCTGCGATACACCGGCCTGCTCGACGATTGGCGCAGCGTGATTTGCAGGACGGCCGAGCGCCTCGATCTGGCCCTGGATCCGATCACGCGCGCCGACGAGGTCGACCAGTTTCTGGACCGCAGCCTGCGCAGGCAGGTCGCGGACGACGAGGCACTACGAACCTGGCCCGGGGTCGGTGCCGACGCCGAGCAGGCTTTGTCGCTCCACCGCGAGAACCTCGCCCGCTGCATCGACATCGAAGGGCCGGCAGGCCTGCCTGACGCGGGGTCGACTGCCACCAACCGCGCGCGATCCGGGGCCGCGAACGAAACCCCTGCCTCCGCGACATTCGTCCTGTGCATCGAAAGCAACGGCATGCGCGACCAGGCGCTGCTGCTGTGCCGGAGCATCCGCCGCTTCGCGGGCCGCCATCGCGACGCGCCTATCCTTGCCTACGCACCGCGCCCGGGACTCGGAGTCGATCGCTCGACGCGGGCAGCGCTCGACGCACTGGGCGTCGTCTACGTCGACGAACTGCTCAACACGCGATACCCCGAATACGGACCCGCGAATCGCGTCTTTGCCGCAGCCCACGCGGAGGCGCGCGCGTCGACCGAGTTTCTCGTGGTCCTGGACAGCGACACCGTGTGGCTGGGCGAGCCGGAACTTCCGATCGACGCCGATGCGGCGGTGCGTCCGGTCGACATGAAGGGCATCGCCACGCGCGGCCCGGGCGACCCCTTTGAGCCCTATTGGACGGGGCTCGCCGCGGCGTGCGGCATGTCGATCGATCGGCTGCCATTCGTGTACACGACCATCGGGAACGAACGCATACGCGCGTCGTACAACGGGGGCTTCGCGATCGTTCGCAGGTCGCTCGGCATACTGACCCGCTGCGCCGAGGTCTTTGTCGAAGGGGCGCGCGCCGGAATGAAGCCTTATCGCGGCTCGGGCCGCGACCTCGTCGGGTCGATCGGAAACGTCGGTGAGGCTGCCAGCGAATACTGGGGCTCGGATCAGGCCGCTCTGGCGCTGGCGATCTGGAATGCAACCGATCGGGTCCGACATCTGCCGGATCATTACAACTTGCCCCTGCACCTCGTCGCAGCCGAGAGCGAGATCGATCCGCGCTGGCGCGCCTGCCAGCCGGTGCACGTGCATTACCACTGGATGTTGGCGCAGCGCCACCGCGACCTGGCGCTCGAGCTGTTGGCGGAGCTCGGCGTACCCGAAGAGCAGCGCGCGTGGCTCGCTGCCCGGACACCGCTGCACGGCGATTCCCTGAACGACGCGCGACCGGACGCCGTCGCGGCCTGACAAGCAGCCCGCCCGCGCATCGTGCCGGGCGCGCCCGGCACGATGCGGGTCGTCGCCGGGGGGGGCCGACCGCGGCTAGGGTGTATCCAGCGTCCCGTACGCCTTCGGATAGGTGACCAGCCCCCAAGGCAGGTGGACCCCGGCGATGACCTTCTCCGGCTTGAAGGTGGCGGCGTCGATGACCCGGAGATCGTTCGAGCGCCCGCAGGCGACGATGATCTTCGAGTCGTCCGGCGTGAAGCTGAAATGCCAGCAGCGCTTGCCCAACGGGGCCTTCGCAACCTGCGCGTACGTCTTCGCGTCGAAGACCTCCAGCTCATCGGATCGCGCCGCTGCGATGAGGATATGCTTGCCGCCGCGATCGAACGTCGCGCCGTAGGGTCCCTGATCGGTCGGGACCGACTTCATGAAGTTGAAGTCGCGATCGAAGACCACGAAATTGTTCGAGTTCTCCATCGTGACGACGTAAGTCCTGCCGTCAGGTGCGATTTTGACCCCGCGCGGGCGGCTCCCCCAGGGCTTGACGTCGATCGTCTTGGCCACCTTGCCCGTCGCCTTGTCGTACAGGGCGACCGTGTCGTTGCCTTCATTGGCGACGACGATGTACTTGCCGTCGGGGGAGAACTCGATGCCTTCGGTCTCGCGGCCCCCGGTCAGAAAGCTCTTTGCCGAGCCCCCGAGCGGATCGACGGCCGCGACTTCCGCGGGCGAGCCGCCTTGCTCCTCCTTCGGGGCCGCGCCGGGCGGCCCGCCGACGACCGACGGCTCGTAGGTGACGTAGGCCATCGCGCCGTCGCGCTGGATGCGCATGAACTCGGGATTCTTGCCGATGGGGATCCGCCGCACGACCTGCGCCGTGGCCGTGTCGATCACGGACACGTCGGCGGTGTGCTGGTTGGCCGTCAGCAGGTACTTGCCGTCGGGGGTGATGGCGAGGCCACGCGGACCCTTGCCCCCGACGTCGATCTCGCTGACCGGTACGAGGCGTGCAAGGTCGATCACGGTGATCCCTTCCGGCGTGCTGACGTACGCGACGTTTCGCGGTACGGCGGCGGATGCCGCGGGTGCCGATGCGACCAGCGCGAGGGAAATCGTGCACAGCGAGATGCATGCCGCTTTTGCGTTCATCGAATCCTGTGCTCCAATAGAAAGGCCCGGACCTGGGCGCAGTGCCGCCATCATATCGCCTGGCTCCCCCATCGACCATCCGGCCGCCTCGAAACCGCGCGCCACCCTCGATCATCCAGCCACCTCGAACCCGCGTGCCACACCTGAATCCGTCCCTCGCGCCGACTTCCGCGGTGCCGTCGGCTCCGCGCCATGAGCGGCTGATCGTCGCACTGCATTGGCTGGTCGCGCTTTCGATCGTCGCCTTGCTTGGCATCGGCTGGTACATGGTCGGAGTGCCCCAGCGCACCCCTGCGCGGGGGTTCTACTACAACCTGCACAAGTCACTGGGGATCCTCGCTGCGGTGCTGATCGTCGCGCTGATCGCGCGGAGGCTCACGCGCCGGTCCCCGCCGCTCCCGGACTCGATGCCGGGGTGGGAGCGGAAGGGGGCCCATCTCGGGCATGTCGTCCTGTATCTGTTCATGGTGCTGTCGGTGATCGCCGGCTACCTGACATCGTCGTTCAGCCGATTCGGCCCCAAGTTCTTCGGCATTCCTCTGCCCCACTGGGGGTGGGACGACGTCGCCCTGCGGGAGAAGTTCGCGGCGGCGCACCGTATATTGGCACTGGTCTTCGCAGTGCTTATCGCGGTTCACGTCGCGGCGGCGCTCAAGCACCTGCTGGTCGACCGGGACGGCGTGTTCCAGCGCATGCTGCCGCGCCGCAGCGCAGCGCCATCGCGCCGCCCATGACCTCGGCGGGGATGGATGCGGACGTGACGGTGCGCACGCTACGCGTGAACGGAGTCGACCGCGAGGTGACGGCGGCGCCGGATACGCCGCTGGTGTACATCCTGCGCAACGACCTCGGCCTCAAGGGCACTCGCTTCGGCTGCGGTGAAGGTCAATGCGGGGCATGCACGGTGATTCTCGACGGTCGCGCCGTCCCATCCTGCGACCTGCCGCTGTGGTCGGCCGAGGGTCACGAGATCACGACCGTCGAGGGCATCGGCAGCGAAGGCGGGCTGCACCCGGTGCAGCAGGCGTTCATCGACGTCCAGGCTGCGCAGTGCGGTTACTGCTGCGACGGCATCGTGATGGCCGCGGTCGCGTTGCTCGATCGCGTGCCGGATCCGACCGATGAAGCGATCGTGGCCGCGCTCGAGCGCCACCTCTGCCGCTGTGGAGCACACACGCGGATCCTGCGTGCGATCCGGGCCGCAGCGGTCGCAATGGCGAAATCCGCGGCGCCATGAGCCGGCCGGTGCTTCCGCGCAGCCTCGCCGCGACACCGCGACTCGACCGCTGGGTCCGCTTCGACGACAACCTCGCGGTGACGGTGTGGAGCGGCAAGGTCGAGATCGGCCAGGGAATCGCAACCGCAATCGCGCAGATCGCCGCCGATGAGCTCGATGTCGACATCCGGCGCGTCAGCGTGGTCGCGGGCGACACCACGCAGTCCCCCGACGAGGGCTACACGTCGGGAAGCCAGTCGATCGAGAGCGGTGGCATGGCGATGCGCCAGGCCTGCGCGGAAGTGCGCGCGCTCTTCGTCGCGGAGGCCGCGCGCAGGTTCGAGGTGTCAGCGGCGGAGCTGCGCGTGCGCGACGGGTCGATCCGCGTCGCAGGCACGGATCTGTCGACGAGCTACTGGGAGCTCGCACCGCAGGTCGATCTCGCGCGCGATGCCTCGGGCGCTGCGCAACCCAAGGCCGCCGCGCTGCACACGGTTGCCGGCAGCAGCGTGCAGCGGCGCGATCTGCCGGCCAAGCTGACCGGCGGTGCGTACGTCCACGACATGTCGCTTCCCCGGATGGTCCATGGCCGCGTGCTGCGGCCGCCCTCGGGTGGCGCCCGTCTGGAAGCCCTCGACACCGGGACGATCCGGGCAATGCCCGGGGTGGTTGCCGTCGTCCTCAACGGCAGCTTCGTCGGCATCTGCGCCGAGCGCGAAGAGCAGGCGGTCGCGGCGTTGAAAGCCGCCCGCGCCGCGGCGTCGTGGCGCGAGCGCGGATCGCTGCCGCAATCGACCGAAGTGCGCGACTTCCTCCCCGCGATGCGCGCCGAGCGCACGGTCGTGGGCAGGATAGGCGATCTGCCAGTCGCGGGGGCGGCGCGACGCGTGGCGGCGAGCTATTCGAAACCCTACCTCGCGCACGCGTCAATCGGGCCATCCTGCGCGCTGGCGCGCACGCAGGATGGACACCTGACCGTCTGGTCGCACACCCAGGGGCCGCATCACCTGCGCAGCCAGATTGCGCGCGCCCTGGCCCTGAGCCCTGCGGATGTCGACGTCGTTCACGCGGATGGTGCCGGTTGCTACGGTCACAATGGCGCCGACGACGTCGCGCTCGATGCGGCGCTCCTGGCGCGGGCCTGCGGCCGCCCGGTGCTGATGCAGTGGACGCGCGAGGACGAGCTCGCGTCGTCGCCCTACGGTTCAGCGATGCTTGTCGACATTTCGGCATCGCTGGACGGCGACGGCCAGGTGATCGGATGGGCGCACGAGATCTGGAGCTATCCGCACAGCAGCCGGCCGGGATCGGGGGAGGGCGTCGACCTGCTCGCAGCCTGGGATATCGACCCGCCGTTCGCGCCGTCGAAGCCCAAGGACGTGCCGCTGCCCCACGGCGGCGCGACGAGGAACGCGGTCCCGGCCTATGATTTCCCGGCACAGGAGATCGCATGCAACCTCGTCCGCGAGTCGCCGCTGCGGGTGTCGGCATTGCGCTCGCTCGGCGCGTACGCGAACGTGTTCGCTATCGAGTCGTTCATCGACGAGCTTGCAGCGGCTGCGAACGAGGATCCGGTGGCGTTCAGGCTCAAGCATCTGAGGGACCCGCGGGCACGCGCGGTGATCGAGTCCGCTGCGAAGGCTGCGGCGTGGACGCAGGGCCGGAAAGGCGACGGCACCCGGGGACGCGGGATCGGCTTCGCCCGCTACAAGGACATCAGCGCCTGGTGCGCGGTGATCGCCGAGGTCGCCGTCGGGGCCAAGCTCGAGGTGAAGCGCGTAATCGCCGCCGTCGACGCGGGCGAGGCGATCAATCCCGACGCGCTGGTCAACCAGGTCGAGGGTGGAATCATCCAGGCGATCAGCTGGACGCTCAAGGAACAGGTGCTGTGGGATTCGACCCGCGTATCGGCGCGCTCCTGGGACAGCTATCCGATCCTGCGCTTCGACGAGGTGCCCGAAATCGAGGTGACGATCGTCAGCCGGCCGGATTCGCCGCCGCTTGGGGTCGGCGAGTGCGCCGCAGGCCCGACCGCTGCCGCGCTCGCGAACGCGCTGTACGATGCCATGGGCGTGCGCGTGCGTGACCTGCCGCTCACGCCGGAGCGCATCGCGCGCGCAATGGAGTAGCCGATCGAGTAGCCGATCACGCCGTGCCGGGCACCAGGACCAGGTTGAACCGCGACGAATCGACGCGCACCAGCTGCTGCATTCGCTCGTTCAGCATGACGAAGACTCGATCGCCGTGACGGGCGAGGCGCGCCAGCAGGCGCTCGACGTCGGGCGCCTCCTGCGCCGGAAGCGAATCGATGTTGAGCCTCAAGGTCGCCCCCTGGAAGCTCAGCAGCCGGTCGAGATGCCTGCCGAGGCGCAGGAAGAACCGCCGGCCCGCAATGGCCTCCAGCGACAGCGACAGCTCGACCCGGGCCGCTCGCGCCGCCAGCGACACGCGGCCGAGTCGAATCTGCGCGGCAACGAGCTTGCGCATCGCGGCGAGCCTGCGGTCGAGCAGCGCCTGCGGGCGGTCCTGCGCGTGCTCGAAATGGCGCTGAACGTAGTCGCGCATCGCGAGTCCCGCGATCCAGTCGACGATCGCCAGTGGCAGCTTGCGCGGCGCCCGCCAGGGAATCGACCGCAGGAATTGGTGGATGCGCCGCGGACCACCCGGGGCAATGCCTTTCACGAGCAGCCTCAGCACGATCGCGATGCGCTGCAGCGCCGGGTACTCGCCGTCATAGACAGGCCGGCCGAGGTGCCGCAGCTTGTTGCGGATGCGATCGGCGATCGCACGGTCCTCGAGCAGCCGCCGATACAGCCGCTCGTAGGCCTCGATCAGCTGGTCGTAGGTGATCCGCTTGGGGACGACGTTGGTCGCGAGCTTCGTGTTGTCGGCGAGATCGAGATTCCCGCGCAGCCGCCCCTCGCGCTCGAGCCGCTCGTAGAGAGGCGTCCGCGGCAGGGCGGTGAGCAGTCCCACCATCGCCGCCTGAATGCCCGAATCCATGATGAACCGGAACTGGGTCTCGAAGCTCTCGAGTGTGTCGTTGTCGAAGCCGACGATGAAGCCTCCGAGGACGTCGATTCCGTAACCGTAGATCGTACGTACCGATTGCAGCACGTCCTGCTGCGTGTTCTGGGTCTTGCGCGTGTCCTTCAGCGTCTGCGGGTCGGAGGACTCGATGCCGATGAACACCCAGCCGAAATTCGCGTCGCGCATCAGCTGCATGAGCTCGGCGTCCTGAGCGAGGTTGATCGACGCCTCGGTGCCGAAGCGAAAGCGATAGCGGTGGCGCGCCTGGTAATCGATCAGCCCGCGCAGCAGTTCCTTGGCGACCGCCCGGTTGCCGATCAGGTTGTCGTCGACGAAGAAGACGTTGCGCACACCCAGTGCGCGCAGGGCGTCGAGTTCCCGCTCGACCTGCGGCAGCGGCTTGGTGCGCGGCTTGCGCCCGAACATCACGATGATGTCGCAGAACTCGCAGCGGTAGGGACAGCCGCGGGAAAACTGCATGGTCGCGGTCGAGTAGCGGTCGAGCTTGAGCAGATCGAAGCGCGGGGTCGGCGAGTCGGTGAGTGCGACGACCCCGGCCTCCTTGTACAGCGGAGCGGCGTGGCCGTTCTCGACGTCGGCACAGAAGCGCGGCCAGGTGTACTCGGCTTCGCCCGCGACGACGGTGTCGGCGAGGGCCGCGTAGCGCTCGGGGCAAAGCGAAGCGAAGCTGCCGCCGGCGACGACGTGGTAATGCCGGTCGCGGTAGTAGCGCAGCAGATCGCTCTGGCGCGCGAACTGCACGCCCATGCCGCACACGCCGATCATGTCGACATCGGGCGCCAGCGGTATCGATTCGATGTTCTCGTCGACGATCTCCACATTCCACGACGGGGGACACAGGGCCGCGAGCGTGGCGAGCCCCAGCGGCGGATTGATTGCGCGCTTGGACGGCAGGATGCCGTCGACCGCCCATTTGAAGCTCCAGAAACTTTCGGGATACTTCGGATTGATCAGCAGCAGTCGCATGCGAAACCGTCCCGGATTGACGTCCGCGCGCGAGGACGCAGGGCGGACCGAGACTGCAACCCTAGGCCGGGCGCTCCCGCGCCGCCTTGATGCGCGTCAACGACGGGGCGACGCGCAGCGTGCCGCGCCGGTGCCCAACCGGGGGTCAGAGCAGGCCGAAGAACCCGGCCGGCGATTTCGTGATCGCGACGGAGACGATCCACCCGAAGGTCGCCAGCGCGCCGACGAATGCCGTCGAGCGGACACCGGGCGTCCTGCCGTATCTGAGCGCGATGCTGCCCAGGACGATGTAGACGACGAGGCCGGCTACCTTGGCGCCGAGCCACGCATGGCTTCCGGCGCTTCGGCCGATCAGTGCGGCGAGCGCGAGGCCCGATGCGAGCAGCACCGTGTCGACCACATGGGGCACGATGCGCACCCAGCGCCGGCGCAGTATTTCGGGCGAAAGCCACAGCCATGCGCCGCGGATGCCGAACAGCGCGAAGCTCGCCGCGACGCTCGTCATGTGGATGCCTTTGATCGATGCGTAGATGTTCCCCATGCCCCGATTATCGCAGACCCGGGCGTCGGGCCGCGCGGCCCGGCTCGGAGGAGTGGTCGGCCAGCACGCGGCGCGCGTGATCCTGCAGGCTGCGAAACGAGCGCTCCCACTCCCCGGGGCGCGGCGTCGTATGGGCGAACTGCCGCACCACGGCCTCGAGCGCCAGCGCGCGCTGCCTTGCGCCCTCGGCATCGGCCAGCGCCGCGGCATGCTCGTGGGCGTAGACGAACTCCACGCGACGGTCCTGGCAGACGCCGATGCACGGCTGCGGCGCCTCGACCCGCCCGCAGCCGATGCATTGCCATGCTTTCACCGTATCGAACATGAGCGCATCCCGATGTTAACGACCGTGACCATTCTAGGGCCGATCGCAGCGACGTTGGTCGCGCGCAGGCCCCGCCTTCCATCATTCTTGATCCGCATCAAGCCCGGCCAGTCGCAGCGCGATACGAATCGGAGAGGATAAGATGGCGGTTGCTTCGAAGGAGGCACGAGTTCCAAGTGGCAGTCCGCCCGCGATGCCTCGTCGTGGCGCGGATGGCGCGAACCACCAACATCGACAGTCGCAGGCGAGTCACGATGCAGCAGCACGGTCGCTTCCAGGACCTGCGCGACCGGATCCGGGAGCTGTGCGCGCAGTTCCCGCTCGCGTACTTTCGCGGCGCCGAAGAGGCACGTGCCTGGCCCGCGGCTTTCGTCGGTGCGCCGACCAGGGCGGGCTGGCTCGCGGCTCTCATTTCGCAGGGTTACGGCGGGTCCGGACGCGGCCCGACGGAGGTGTCGGCGATCATTGAGGAGATCGATCGTGCCGGCGGCAATTCGGCCTCCTGCCGCGGCCAGAACGCGTGGACATCGCGCGTCCGGCATTGCGACCTGATGATCCTGCTTGCGCGCACGACGCCGCCTGCCGAGGTCGCGAAGAAATCTGAAGGCATGTCGGTGTCCGTCGCCGACCTGCGAGTGGCGATCGGCCACGGACTCGAGGTCGGGCCGACACCGAACATGGTCAATCAGGAGGCCAGCGAGCTGTTCTTCGACAACCGCGAGATCCCTGCCGAGTGCCGGATCGGCGAGGAGCGGATGGGGTTCTTCTACATCCTCGACGGCCTCAACGCCGAGCGCGGGCGGCTGGGCCGACGTCGAGCACAAGTTCCGCGAGACCCGGCTCTACCAGGTGGCGCCGGTCTCCACGGGCATGATCCTCGGCTACGTCGCCGAGCATGTACTCGGGCTGCCGCGGCCGTAGTGATTGCGTCGGCGCCGCGCTGCGGGCCCTCCCGCCCCTGACGATCGAGCCACCGATGCGCTGCCACTCCTACCTGTTCGTTCCGGGCGACCGTCCCCAGCGCTTCGACAAGGCGCGCGCGACCCATGCGCACGCTGTCATCGTCGATCTCGAGGATGCCGTGTCCCCCGATCGCAAGCTCGAGGCCCGCGGCACACTCGCCGAATGGCTGTCGAGCGATCGTCCGGTGCTGGTTCGCGTCAACGCGCGTGCGACCGAATGGTTCGACGACGACGTCGCTGCGTGCGCGCATCCCGGCGTCCGCGGCGTCGTGCTGCCCAAGGCGGCGCAGGCTGCGGACATCGCAGCCGTGGTTGCGGTCTGCGGATCCCGGATGCCGGTGTTTCCGTTGATCGAATCGGCGCAGGGGATGTGGAACGCGCTGGAGGTGGCGCGTGCCGCGAACGTGAGCGCTCTGATGTTCGGGTCGCTCGACTACCAGGCGGATCTGGGGACGACCGATGGCGATCTCCTCGATGCCCGCTCGCGCCTGGTGCTTGCGTCCAGGGTGGCAGGAATCGCGCCGCCGATCGACGGCGTGACGCCGTCGATCGACGACGAGGAGACCCTGCGCCGCGATGCGCTGCGCTCGCGCGAGCTGGGATTCGCGGGCAAGCTCTGCATCCATCCGCGGCAGGTCGACGTCGTCAATGCCTGCTTCCGGCCGACGCCCGCCGAGGTCGCGTGGGCACGACGCGTGGTCGACGCCGGCGCGCGGGCGGCGGGCGGGGTCGCGCTGGTCGACGGCAGGATGGTCGACCGGCCGGTGGTGCTGAAGGCACAGGCGATCGTCGACGAGGCCGACGGGAACGGATGAGGCACGATGGCCACCTACCTGCGCGCGGGCACCGCGCCGGGGCGCGGTGCCGTAGCGGTGGAATCAGCGCTGCCAGAGCGCGACGGTCGCGACGTATCCGGCCGGCACGGCGGCGGAGTGCAGCGTCCACCGCGACGGCTCGTAGGGGACTGGCCCAGCGCACAGCCGCGGCCCTTCGTGCAGCGTGACGTCGAGGGACCCGAAAGGCGCCGACAGCGCATCGCCGGTCGCCTTGCTCATGGCTTCCTTGCAGGTCCACAGTCTCAGCACGCGCTCACGCGCAGAATCGGCGTCGACATCGGCGAGGCTACGGCGCTCGGCATCGGTGAGGAACTTGCGCGCAATTCCGGGAACGTTGATCGCCCGGTCGAGCCGCTCGACGTCGACTCCGATGCGGGCGGCTCGGGTCGCTCCGATCAATGCGACGCCCGCCGTGTGCGAGACGTTGAAATCGAGCGTCGGATCGCGTTCGAGGCGGGGACGACCCCGCTCCCCGCGTACGATCGCGACCTCCTGAGGCGCCATCGCCAGAAGGGCAGCGAGGATGGCGCGCAGGGACGCGCGACCGACGACATAGCGGTCGCGCAGCGCCGGCATGCCGAACCGGTCGGCGCGGGCGACCTCGGCTGCCGAGAGCCAGCTCTCGAGAACCTGCATCCGCTCGGGTGGTGCCGCGAGCGCACACCACCAGAGACTCACGCCGTCGACAGGTGACGGCAGGGGCACCGGGGCTGCGGCGTCGCGAAGGTGTGCGTTGCCGGTCATGGGGTTCTCGTCTAAGCTCGAGCTGGAATGTCACCGACAGGTTCGCGCCCGCCCCAACGCGGGCGCAGTCGTATCGGCCCCACGCGAACTGCATGCGTTACATACTGAAGTTTCTCACGCGCCTCCCGCTTCCGCTGCTCTACATGCTCGGAAGCTTCGCGTATTTCGTGGCTTTCCACCTGCTGCGCTGGCACCGCGAGCTCGCCGGGCGCAACCTCGCCAACTCGTTCCCCGGGAAGTCCGACCGGGAACGCGCACAGATCCTGCGCCAGTCCTACGTCAACCTCGGACAGACGCTCGCGGAGACGTTCTGGGGCTTCGGCGCGAGCGCCGACGAGCTGACCCGGCGCGTCACGATCGAGAATAGCGACCTGGTCGAGCGCTACGTCGCCGAGCACCGGCCCGTGCTGCTGCTGGCGGCCCACGTCTGCAACTGGGAGTGGCTGCTGCCGGCGGCAGGTGCGCGGTTCTCGATTCCGATCGACGCCGTCTACAAGCCCCTGCGGGTTGCGAGCCTCGACGAATTCATCCGGAGCGCGCGCAGCCGCTTCGGCGGCAAGCCGATTCCCATCCAGTCGTTCCTGTTCGAATTGATGCGACGCGCGGGCGAGGCGCGCGCCTACGCGATGGTTGCCGACCAGACGCCGCCGCGCAACATGGACAAGTTCTGGACACGATTCCTCAATCAGGACACGGCGTTTTTCGTCGGTGCCGACAAGATTGCAAGGTTTCTGGAGGCGCCGGTGCTCTACGTGGCGATGCGTCGGGTGCGCAAGGGTCACTACGTCGTGCGATTGCACGTGCTCGCGGAACCCCCGTACGAGCATGGCGGCAGCCTCCAGGTCGTCGAGCGGTATGCCCGCCAGCTCGAGTCCGAGATTCAGGCGAGTCCTGCGGACTGGCTCTGGGTTCACAACAAATGGAAGTACCCGAAGCCGGTCGATGATCCCGCACAATCCCCTCGGAAATCCCCTCTCCGTGACACAGCGGGAGCCGCGGGAAAGCGCGGCGGGTGACGGGGCCCCGCAGCGCAAGGCACGGATGCATGTGAGCCTTGCAATTCACCCGCCGAGCCCCTATAATTTCATCTCTCTGCTGCAACGCCTCCCGACGCAAGCGCACGACAAGGGAGACGGTCGCTCCGAACGATTCGAACGGTGCGGCGAGCGGTGTGACGAACCGAACGGTTCTGCAGCCTGCTCTTTAACAATTAGCAATCGATAGGTGTG
>DAHUXO010000043.1 GCA_027307095.1 Betaproteobacteria bacterium
CAAGGCCGAGGGCGGTGCGATGCCGCACCTGCTGATCGACCGGTTCCGATTCGACAGCTTCGCACCCGACTCGAACGAGGCGGGAAGCAACCTGCTGACCCGCTTCGGGCAGGTCGTCTACCTGTTCTTCATGATCGCGCCGCCGGAGATGCTCGTCGAGCGCGCCTGGAAGCGCGGGCTCGACGTCGGTCGCTACAAGGCGGTCGACGACACGCTCGCCCACGCGGTCGAGGCCTACACGGGCATGCCCGACCTGTTCTTCACCTGGGTCGAACGCGACGACAAGGACGTGCACTTCGAGTTCCTGGACAACAGCGTTCCGGCAGGCGAGCGTCCGCGCACCGTCGCCTTCGGCCGCAACCACAGGATGAACGTGCTCGACGTCAAGTGCCTGCTCGATGTCGAACGTTTCTGCCGGATCGACGTCGACGCCGCCGCGCCGCAGTTCCTGTACCGCGACAAGGCGCTGCTCGCGCCTGAGCGGAACGCCGGTTTCCTGTCGCGCTGCGTGCAGCGCTTCGCCGAGGTGAGCTTCGCCGAGCAGGCCACCGGACGCGTCTACCTGCACATCGCGTCGGGTCACCCGGCCTGGGTCGACCGCGCGGCGCTCGAGCGCGCGCTGGCGGATGTCGACACGCGGGCAGGGCTGCAGGCGACGGTTCCCGGGCTGCGTGACGCTTCGGTGCCCGATGCGCCCGTCCCCCGCTTCCTTCGCGACGACGCGCAGCCCGGACGCGTGCCGACGCTCGGCGCCTGGGGCGATCGCGCCGATCCGCAGCGTCCCGGCGTTCAGGCCGAGTAGCGTTCGCGCAGCAGGTTCTTCTGCACCTTGCCCATCGCGTTGCGCGGAAGCTCGGCGACGATGTGCACGCGTTTCGGGACCTTGAAGCGCGCGATCTCGTCGTTCAGCGCGTCGATGATCGTGCGCTCCTCGATCGCGTGGCCCGGCCTCGCGACGACGACCGCCGTCACCGCCTCCCCGAAATCGGGGTCGGCGACGCCGATGACCGCGGACTCGGCCACGCCCGGCAGCGCATCGATGCGCTCCTCGATCTCCTTCGGGTACACGTTGAGTCCGCCGCTGATGATCATGTCCTTCGAACGGCCGACCAGACGCAGGTAGCCCTTCCCCGCGCCGTCGCTCACCCACTCGCCCATGTCGCCGGTCCGGAACCAGCCGTCGGCGGTGAATTCCTCGCGCGTCTTCTCCGGCATGCGCCAGTAGCCGGCGAAGACGTTCGGCCCCCGGACCTCGATGCCGCCGATGGTTCCGGGCGCGCAGGGCGTGCCCGCGTCGTCGACGACACGCACCGAGATACCGGGCAGCGGCAGCCCCACGGTTCCCGCGGCGCGCTCGCCGTCGAGGGGATTGGACGCGATCATCCCGGTCTCGGTCATGCCGTAGCGCTCGAGGATCGCCTGTCCGCTGCGGATGCGGAATGCTTCGAAGGTCTCGGGCAGCAGCGGCGCCGAGCCCGATACGAACAGGCGGATGCCGCGGCAGGCGTCCCCCGTGAAGCTCGGCTCGGCGAGAAGGCGCGCGTAGAACGTCGGCACGCCCATCATCACCGTCGCCGCCGGGAGGGCTTCGACGACCTCGCGCGCGTCGAACCTCGGCATCCACAGCATCCTCGCGCCCGACAGCAGCGCGCAGTGGACGGCGACGAACAGCCCGTGCACGTGGTAGACGGGAAGCGCGTGCAGCAGAACGTCGCCGCACGTGAACCCCCAGGCTTCGACCAGCGCAGTCGCGTTCGACGCGAGGTTTCGATGGGTCAGCATCGCGCCCTTGGACCGGCCCGTCGTGCCCGACGTGTACAGGATCGCGGCGAGATCGTCGGGCTGCGAGTTCACCGTCCGGAAGCTCGCGGGTTGCCCGCGCGCGCGGTCGCCGATCTCGCCGCCATTTGCGTCGAGCGTCAGAACCGTCGCGTCACTTGCGAGCGTGGCCACGGTGCCGAGCGTCTCGGGACGGCAGACGACGACGCGCGGCTTCGCGTCGTCGAAGAAATACGCGAGCTCCGCTCTCTGGTAGCCGACGTTGAGCGGCAGGTACACGAGACCCGCGCGCAGGCACCCGAGGTAGAGGGCGAGCACCTGCCAGTGTTTGTCGGTCTGCACGGCGACGCGGTCACCACGTTCGCAACCCGCGGCGACGAGCGCATTCGCGATGCGTGCGGATTCGTCGAGGAGCTCGTCGTAATGGACGACGGGTCCGCCGGGAACGAGCAGGCACGGCTGTTCCGGCCCGTCCGGGACATGCGATTCGACGAGGGCGTAGAGATTGGCGTTCATCGTTGCGGGGCGAGGGCCGGGAAGCTTGCAAGTCGCCGGGCGGCGGCGGCAACGGGCCGGGCTTGCAGCACACGCCCGGCGACGGGCGCAGTGCTTCGATTCGAGGCATTATTCCATACCGATGGAACCCGTCGTCCACGATCTCGGCAGCAAGCGAGAGCGCCTGTCGGGCGCAACGCCGCTGGAGCGTATCGCCGCCCTGGCCGATGCCGGCAGCGTGCAGTTCGACGCTCCGCCGGGGCCGAGCCCGCATCTCGCGCGCTACGGGATAGCCGCCCGCGACGACGACGGCATCGCCGTCGCGCACATCCGCGTCGCCGGCGAGCCGATGCTTGTCGCGGCGCAGGATGAGCGCTACCTCGCGGGCAGCGTCGGCGAGCGGCACGGCGCGGCGCTGCTCGCGATGCTCGAGTGCGCACGCCGCGAGCATCCCGTGGCAGTCGTCCTGCTGCTCGCCTCAGGTGGCGTGCGTCTGCACGAGGCCAACGCAGCGGAGCTCGCGCTGGCGCGCGTCCTGCGCACGATGCTCGACGCGCGCGTCGAAGGCGTCGCCGTGCTCGCGATCGGCGCCGGCCACGTGTTCGGCGGCACGTCGGTGCTTGCCTGCGCCGCAGATCGCCTGGCGCTGCTGCCGGGCTCGCGGATCGGCCTGTCCGGCCCGCGGGTGCTCGAGTCCGTCCACGGCAAGTGGGAGATCGACGCCGACGACGTGCACGACGTCGACACGGTGTTCGGTGCCGCTGCGCGCAGCCATGCGGGTCACGTCGAGCTCCTCGCCGACGATGCCGACGTGGTGCGTGCCTGGGTGACGCGTGCCGCGCAGGAGCGCGCGCCGTTCGAGGCGCAGGTGTACGCGATGCACACGCGGCTGTCCGCGCGGATTTCCGGCGAGCCGACGCACATGCCGGCTTTCGAGGCGCTGCCCTGTTTCGACGGGGCAACGCCCGTCGACCGCGACGGCCGCCTGTGGCGCCGGCCCGAATGCTGGCTCACGCCGCCCAATCCGGGCGCGACATTGGGTCCCGCAGAAGCCCACGCGCAGGACAGCGCATTGCTGCTGCACGTCGCGGCGCCGCGCGGCCAGGGACCGGACGCGATCGTCCTCGTCGAGGATTCGGCCGGGCATGCGGTGTCCCGCGCCGCCGAGATGCGCCTGGTGTCCCAGTACCTCGCGCATCACGCCGCGGTGCTCGCGCTGCTGCGCGCGCAAGGCCGCCGGCTGGTCGGACTGCTCGCGGGCGTCGGCCACAGCGCGGCTTTCTTCGCCAACGCGTTGCAGGCCCCGGTGCTCTATGCGCTTGCCGACGCGCGCGTCGTCGCGATGGAGCCCGCGGTGATCGCGCGGGTGACGGGACTGGATGCGTCCGGACTGGTCGAGGACGACCCGCTGCTCGGCCAGCCGGTGCGCCATTTCGCCGCGCAGGGTGGCATCGCGAAGATCGTCCCGGGCGCGACGCTCGCGGCCATCGGGTTGTAGAATCGGTCGTCATGGCATCGAGCATCCTGCGCGCAGGCGTGCACGTCGCACCGGAAGCCGCGCGCGCCAGGGTCGGTTTGCTGCGCCGCGCGGTGGAAGGCGTGCGCGCGATCGGCGGGGCTGCCTCGTTCGCCGCCACCCTCGCCGCTCTTTCCGGCGCGCTCCCCGCCGTCCCGGTGCATGCCGCCGTACCCGACATGGCGCGCGAGGACCGCTGGGCCGCGCAGGTCTCGCCCCAGGTCGTCGTCGGCGATGTCGTGTGGCTGTCGACCAGGCTTCGTCCCAGGGTGCTCGCGATCTACACGAAGCCTTCGGGTGGCGCGAAGGGCGCCGTCATCGTCGTCCATGGCCTGGGCCTGAATCCCGACTGGGGCCTGATCGGCGTGCTGCGGACTGCACTGGCGGACCGCGGATTCGCGACGCTGTCGGTGCAGATGCCGGTGCTCGCGGCCGACGCGCCGGCCGCGGACTATGTCGACCTCTATCCGGAAGCCGGCGCGCGGCTGTCGGCGGCGCTCGCCTGGTTGCACGAACGCGGCTACGCGAAGATCGCCGTCGTCTCCCACAGCCTTGGCGCAGCGATGACCGATGCGTGGCTCGCGCACGGCGGGGGGAGAGCGAATGCAGGCGCACGGTCCGGCGCCATCGCAGGTGCCGGAGGCCCGGGAATCGTCGCCTGGGTGCCGGTGGGCATGGCGGTTCCATTCTCGATGCGGCCGGCAATGCCGGTGCTCGACGTCGTCGCCGGTGGTGATCTGCCGGCGGTGCTCGCGAGCGACCGCGAACGCGTGCCCGAACTCGCGGGCGATCGCTGCTCGCACGGCGTGACGGTCCCGGGAGTCGACCATTTCTACGAGGGTGCGGAAGCACGGCTCGTCGACGTGATTGCGCCGTTCCTCGGCGACGTGTTCGAGGGCCGCTGCGGCGCCGCCGGCGGTCGATCCGATCGACCGCAGCGATAGCGTATCAATCGCGGTCGTCGTCGATGCCGGCCGTCGCGCGCGTCAGGCGGTCGCGCACGGCCGCCCACTCGCGCTCGCCGGGTACCTCCTCGATCAGGATCGCATCGGCCCCGGCGGCGTCCAGCGCGCGCAGGTTCGCGTAGAGCGCGCGCGCGTATGCGGCGGCATCGCGTGGCGCGCGCATCCACACACCGTCGAAGTCCTCCGGTATCGCGACGTCGCGCGCGAGGACCGCGATCCGCTCGTCGCGGTCGGCGAGCTGCACGAGCTCCGCGCGCAGCGCGTCCCTCGATACCAGCGTCGCCGGGGTGTGCGGCGCATAGTGCGATGCGAGCGTCCCCGGGGCCCGCGGCGCCGACGCGCCCCCGGGGGCCGGCACGTGGCCCAGGACGCCGGCGATGGCGTCCGCGCCGATGCCTCCGGGTCGCAGCAGCATCGGTGCCTCGCCGTCGAACGCGACGATCGTGCTTTCGATGCCCACGTCGCAGGCGCCCCCGTCCAGGATCAGCGCGACCGCGTCGCCGAGGTCGTCGGCCACGTGCTGCGCAGTGGTCGGCGAGACGTGCCCGTAGCGATTTGCCGACGGCGCGGCGATCCCACCTCCGAACGCGACCAGCAGCGCGCGCGCAACCGGATGCGAAGGCACGCGCAAGCCCACGCTGGACTGGCCGCCGGTCACCGCGTCACTCACCCCGGCTGCGCGCGGCACGATCAGCGTCAGCGGACCCGGCCAGAACGCGCTGGCGAGTGCCTTCGCGCCTGCCGGCATCCGCGCCGACCAGCGCTCGGCCGCCGCGAGGTCGGCGACGTGCACGATCACCGGGTGGTCGGAGGGACGGCCCTTGGCTTCGAACAGCCTGCGCATCGCTGCGGGGTTCGATGCGTCGGCGCCCAGGCCGTAGACGGTTTCGGGCGGGAACGCGACCAGCTCGCCGGCGCGCAGGAGCTGCGCGGCCGCAGCGATCGCCGCGTCGCTCGCGGCCCGGATGTTGGGGCTCATGGGCCCCCGGCGGTCACGGGTCCGCGCGCGATGTGCGGCCGCGGCGGGGCGAGAGCGTCTGCTAGAATGGCCGACCCTGCACGCGGCGTCTCGTCGGGACGACGAGCTGCAGGATTCGCAACTGCGGGAGCGGCAATGAGCGAGTTTCTGTTCACGTCGGAGTCGGTATCGGAAGGTCATCCGGACAAGGTCGCGGACCAGATTTCCGATGCGGTGCTCGACGCGATTCTAGAGCATGACCCGACGGGGCGCGTCGCCGCCGAGACGCTGGTCTCGACGGGGCTGGTCGTCATGGCCGGCGAGATCACGACCGACGCCAATGTCGACTACACCCGGGTCGCGCGCGAGATGATCCGCCGGATCGGCTACAACGATCCTGCGCTGCGCTTCGACGCCGACGGCTGTGCCGTCATGGTCTGCTACGGCCGCCAGTCGCCCGACATCAAGCAGGGCGTCGACCGCGCGTCCGACGACTATCTGAATCAGGGCGCAGGCGACCAGGGCATGATGTTCGGCTATGCCTGCGACGAGACGCCGACGCTGATGCCTTTCCCGATCTATTACGCGCATCGTGTCGTCCAGCGGCAGAGCGAGCTGCGTCGCGATGGCCGGCTGCCGTGGCTGCGGCCGGACGCGAAATCGCAGGTCACCGTCCGCTACGTCGACGGCAAGCCGAAGAGCGTCGACACCGTCGTGCTGTCGACCCAGCATCATCCGAGCATGAACGAGCGCCAGAAGGAGCTCGCCGAGGCGGTGATCGAGGAGATCGTCAAGCCGGTGTTTCCGAAGGACATGCTCGCCGGCGCGCGCTTCCTGGTGAATCCGACCGGACGCTTCGAGATCGGCGGTCCCCATGGCGACGCCGGCGTCACCGGACGCAAGATCATCGTCGACACGTATGGCGGCGCTGCGCCCCACGGCGGCGGTGCGTTCTCCGGCAAGGACCCGTCGAAGGTCGATCGTTCCGCCGCCTATGCCGCGCGCTACGTCGCCAAGAACGTCGTCGCTGCGGGTATCGCCCGGCAGTGCCAGGTCCAGGTCGCATACGCGATCGGTGTCGCCAAGCCGATCAACGTGACCGTTTACACCGAGGGCACCGGTCGCATCCCCGATGAGCGCATCGCCGAGCTCGTGCAGGCGCACTTCGACCTGCGGCCGAAAGGGATCATCCGGATGCTCGACCTGCTGCGGCCGATCTATCGCAAGACGGCTTCCTATGGGCATTTCGGGCGCGACGAGCCCGAATTCACCTGGGAAGCGACCGACAAGGCCGAGGTGCTGCGCGAAGCCGCGGGACTGCGCACGGCGGTCGCAGCGGACTGAGCTTCGTCGCGGTCCGCTGCCGCCCGGTCGGCGGGCGCCATGCGCGGGCGCGTCGACCGCAATGACATGAGACCCAAGGCGAACCTGTTCGACCCGCTCGCGCTGCGTGGCCTGCAGCTGTCCAATCGCATCGTCGTTTCGCCGATGTGCCAGTACTCGGCGGTCGACGGTCGCGCGACCGACTGGCACCTGGTCCACTGGGGCCAGCTGCTGATGTCGGGCGCGGCGCTGGTCACGATCGAGGCGACTGCAGTCTCCGCCGAAGGGCGCATCACCCCCGGATGCCTCGGGCTCTATGACGACGCCTGCGAGGAGGCGCTGACGCGCACGCTCGCCCGCGCGCGGGCGCTGGCACCTCCGATGCCGGTCGCGATGCAGCTCGCCCATGCGGGCCGCAAGGGCTCGTCGCAGCGCCCCTGGGAGGGCGGGCAGCTTATCCCGGAGGCGCAGGGCGGGTGGCGGCCGGTCGCGCCGTCCGCGATTGCGCATGCCCCGGGCGAGGCGCCGCCGGCGGCACTCGACCAGGACGGCCTCGCGCGCATCCGCGATGCGTTCGTCCGCAGCGCGCGCCGCGCCGAGCGCGCTGGCATCGATGCGCTCGAGCTGCACATGGCGCACGGCTACCTGCTGCACGAGTTCCTGTCTCCGCTCGCCAATCGGCGCGACGACCGCTACGGCGGCAGTTTCGACGCGCGGGCCCGCTTTCCGCTCGAGGTGTTCGACGCGGTGCGCGCCGCATGGCCCGAATCGCGGCCGCTGGGGGTGCGCCTGTCGTGCACCGACTGGGTCGAAGGCGGCTGGACGCTCCCAGAATCGGTCGAACTGGCACGCCTGCTGACCGGGCGCGGCTGCGACTACATCGACGCGTCGAGCGGCGGTGTCTCGCCCGCGCAGAAGATCGCCCTTGGACCGGGCTACCAGGTCGGTTTCGCGCGCGAGATCCGGCGGGCGACCGGCGCGGTCACGATGGCCGTGGGCCTCATCACCGAGGCGGAGCAGGCGCAGGCGATCGTCGCAGCGGGCGATGCCGACCTCGTTGCGATGGCGCGTGCGTTCCTGTGGGAACCGCGCTGGCCCTGGCATGCCGCCGCCGCCCTCGGCGCGGCGGTCACGCCGCCCCCGCAGTACACGCGCAGCGCGCCACGCGCGGCCACGACGGTATTCGGCGCCGCCAGGATCGGCCAGCGCTAGCGGGTATAATGGCAGGCTTTCCGCGCGCCGACGCCGCGGAGCCCGACCGACTGGAGATTTCCGATGGCCGAACGCAGCCGCACCCGCCGCAACACCCTCGAGCGCCGTTGCCTGCCCAAGACCTTCAAGCGCATGTTCATCGGCGCACCGAAGGGCATCTTCAAGATGCTGGAAAAGATCAAGAAGGCATGACGTAGCGCGCGGACGCGACGCATTCGCTGCCGATCGGGGCCGCCAGGGCGGCCCCGTGCTTTTTCCGGCGGCCGAGCGTGGCCACCGCTGTGCACTCCAGCCCGTGCCTTTCGCCTATTACGATCGCCTGTCGGCGGCGCGCAAGCGCATCTACCGTGCGAGCGACGCGATCGGCACGCTCGGGTTGCCGCCCGGTGTC
>DAHUXO010000050.1 GCA_027307095.1 Betaproteobacteria bacterium
ACCGCGCCACGCGTCGATGGCCTGCGCCCGCGCCAGCGGTTGCTCGGCATCCCAGACGACGGCGAGGGCCCGCTCGTCGTCGTCGAGGACCTCCTGGTGACGAAACTGCTGCGCGAGCACCGCCAGGTTCGCGTCCGATGCATCGTTGCCCGCCGCGCTGCGCTCGACGATCCTGCGGCGCAGCGTCGCCTCGGACGCAACGAAATCGACGATGACCAGCGGCACGTCGAGCTCGTCCGCGAGGGCGCGGAACGCATCGCGCTGCCAGCGCGACAGGAATGCCGCGTCGACCAGCGCGATCCTGCCGGCCCCGACGATCGTGCGTGCCAGCGCCAGCAGCCGGGCGTAGGTCGCGCGGTTCGCATCGGCGGCGTAGATGCCGGCGTCGATGTCCGCGCCCGTGCGCGCATCGGCCGGGAGGCCAAGCAGGCGCTTGCGTTCGACGTCGCTGCGCACGCGCAGCGCGCCGATGCGCTCGAGCAGGGACTGGGAGAGCGTCGTCTTGCCCGAGCCCGACAGCCCGTGCGTGATGACGATCGCGGGTGACCCGGCCTCGGCCTCGTGCCTCGCGAGATCGAGATGCACGCGGCAGTCGGAGAGTGCCGCCGACCGGGCGTCGCCGGGGGACATCTGCGCTGCCCGCAGGCCGGCCACCTTGGCCCGGACCATCGCGCGGTACGCGAGATAGTATGGCAGCACTGCGAGCCCGGAATGGTCACCGGTGTGCTCGAGGTACGCGTTGAGGAAGCGTTGCGCGAGATCGCGCCGCCCACGATGCTGCAGATCCATCACCGTGAACGCAATGTCGCTGACGACATCGATCCAGCGCATGCGCTCGTTGAACTCGATGCAGTCGAAAAGCGTGACCTCGTCGTCGACGAGCGCGATGTTCCCGAGGTGCAGGTCGCCGTGGCATTCGCGCACGAGCCCGGCCGCGCGACGCGACTCCCAGGTGGCGCCCCGGGCAGCATGCTCCCGCCGCGTCCAGCCCTCGAGTGCTGCGAGATCGGCGAGGTCGGCGGGGTCGTCGATCCTCGGGCGCAGCTCGGCGAAGTTCGCCAGCGCCACGTCGAGCACCTCCCCGGCGGTGCCCCAGGGCCCGCCGGCGCGAGCGCGCGCCGCGCCCGCATGGAAGCGCGCGACGGCCGCGGCCAGCGCGTCGACGTGCGCCGGCGCGAGCGCCCCGCGCGCGAGCAATGCCGACAGCAGCGCATCCTGCGAAAACTCGCGCATCTTCAGCGCCCATTCGAGCACCGGGCCTGCACCGCCGACGACCGGCCGCTCGACGCTGCCTGCGATGGGCACCACGTCGAGATAGAGGCCCGGGGCGGTGCGTCGATTGAGCCGCAGTTCCTCCTCGCAGTAACGGTGCCGGGACTCGAGAGTCGTGAAGTCGAGGAACCCGAAGTCGACCGCTTTCTTGACCTTCCAGGCGTAGGCGCCCGTCAGGTAGACCCAGGAGATGTGCGTCTCGATGACGCGCACCGACGGGCATTCGGGGCCGAAGCTCGCCGGATCGCGCAATGCCGCCGCGAGCCGCTGCTGCAGCGCCGCTGCCGCGTCAGGTGGCGGTGCGTCCATTGCGGACGATCATAGCGCCGAACCCTGCCTCCGGCTTGACGCGAGTCAAGGCCTTCCGGGTCATCTAGAATCGCGTGATGTCGACCGGCGCGCCAGGATCGTTCGCGGACCCAAGTACCCACGCCGGGCCGGGCAGGGGCATCGGCACCGGCGCGGTGGCCGGCCACTGGATCGACGCGGTCTATCGCGTCCGCGCCGCGGCTGCCGGGATCGGAGCGCGCGCGCAGGCGATCGCGCTCGAGCAAAGCGTCGAGGCGCCGCTCGCGGCGGTCCGCGACGAGCGCGTGCTGCGCGATGTGGTCGCGCAGGTCGGCGACATCGTGCCCGCGGGCCCGCGCGATTTCGACGTGACGATCCGCATCGCGGTCGAGACGACCGGATTCGAAGCCGGGCAGCTTCTGAACATGCTGTTCGGCAACACGTCGCTGCACGACGACGTGACGCTGGTCGACGCGGCGTTCCCGGAGGAATTCGCCCTGGCATTCGGCGGGCCCGCCTTCGGCATCGCCGGGATCCGCGCGCTGACCGGGGCCGCGGGGCGGCCGCTGACCTGCTCCGCGCTGAAGCCGCTGGGACTGCCGGCGCGGGAACTTGCAGGCATCGCGCGCACCCTCGCGCTCGCCGGCATCGACGTGATCAAGGACGACCACGGGCTCGCCGACCAGGCGTCGGCGCCTTTCGGGGAGCGCGTACGCGAGGTGCAGAGGGCGGTCGACGAGGCGAACGACTCGACGGGAGGGCACTCGGTCTACGCGCCCAGCCTGAGCGGGCATTTCGGACGCATGCGCGAGCAGGCGGCGATCGCGGAGGACTGCGGCGTGCGCATTTTCCTCGTCGCGCCGATGATCGCCGGCGTCGCGGCGCTGGCGGCCCTCTCGCGCGAGGTGAACGCGCCGATCATCGCGCATCCGGCGCTCGCCGGGGCTGCGCGAATCGCGCCGCCGTTGCTGCTGGGCAGGCTGTTTCGGATGTTCGGTGCGGACGCGACGATCTTTCCCAACGCGGGCGGACGCTTCGGCTATTCCAGCGACGCGTGCGACGCGATCGCCGCCGCGGCGCGCGAGCCCTGGCACGGCCTCGCCCCGACGCTGCCGGTGCCGGCAGGCGGCATGAGCGTCGAGCGCGTCCCCGAGATCTGCGCGCAGTTCGGCGCCGACACGATGCTGCTGATCGGCGGCAGCCTGCTCGCTGCGCGCGAACGGCTCGCCGAGCGTTGCCGGGATTTCGTCACGGCCGTCCACCGAGGAACACGATGAGCGAGAGCCCGGTACGACCCTTCCTGCAGCAGGACGATGCATTCCGCTGGCGCGGCGTCGAGTTGCGGGCGTACAAGGAGGACGGCGCCACGCCGTTTCGCGACGTCACGCGCCAGACGCTCTTCGCGCGTGCCGACATGCATGGCGAGCTGCGCTACTTCGAGGTCGCCGCGGCCGGGCACTCGACGCTCGAGCGGCACGTCCATGCACACGCGGTGATGATCCTGCGGGGCCGGGGCGAGGTGCTGGTGGGGGAGCAGGTGCATGTGGTCAAGGCGCTCGATCTCGTGAGCGTGCCGCCGCTGACCTGGCATCAATTCCGGGCGGCGGCCGATGCGCCGCTGGGATTCCTGTGCATGGTCGATGCGCAACGCGATCGGCCGCAGCTGCCCGACGCGGACGAGCTCGCTCGCCTGCGGGCGACTCCGGCAGTGGCCGCGTTCCTGGCGGGCAGCTACACGCCCAGGTAGGCGCGCTGCACTTCGGGGTCGTCGCCGAGGTCTCGGGCAGATCCCTCGCGCACGATGGCTCCCGATTCGAGCACGTAGCCGCGGTCGGCGACGCGCAACGCAGAGAACACGTCCTGCTCGACGAGGAGGACGGTCACGCCCTGGCCCCGGATCTCGACCAGCACGTCGAGGAGCTGGTCGACGATCGCGGGCGCGAGGCCCAGGCTCATCTCGTCGATCATAAGCAGCCGGGGGCTCGCGACCAGCGCGCGCGCCATCGCGCACATCTGCTGCTCGCCGCCCGACATGCTCCCGGCGAACTGGCGGCGCCGCTCCTTGAGCACCGGGAACAGCGTGTAGACGCGCTCGAGATCCTGCGCGAGATCGAGGCGTCCGCTGCGTCGATACGCGCCCATCAGCAGGTTGTCCTGTACGGTCATCTGGCCGAACAGCTGGCGTCCTTCGGGCACCTGGACCAGACCCAGCGCGAAGATCCGGTCCGGCGGCAGGCCGCTGATGTCCTCACCGGCGAACCGGGTCTGCCCGGTGTGCGGCAGAACGCCCGACAGCGCGCGCAGCAGCGTCGTCTTGCCGGCGGCGTTGCTTCCGACGAATGCGACGATTTCGCGCTCGCGGATCTCGAAGTCGATCCCGTGCAGCACCGGCATTTCGCCATAGCCGGCCCCGAGATCGCGGACGGCGAGCAGGGGTTCGCTCATGTCCCGGCTCCCTCGTGCGCTGCGCGCCGGCGGCCCAGGTAGGCTTCGATGACCGTCGGGTCGGAGAGCACCTGCTGCGGCTTGCCTTCGGCGATCTTCTCGCCGTGGTGCAGGACCAGCAGGCGGTCGGACAGGCTGCGGATCGCCTTCATCACGTGCTCGATCACCAGCACGCTGACGCCTTCGTCGCGGACCTTGCGGACGATCGCGAACACCGCTTCGAGCTCGGCGAGGTTCAATCCGGCCATCACCTCGTCGAGCAGCAGCAGCCGCGGATTCATCGCGAGGGCCTTGGCGAGCTCGAGGCGCTTGCGGTCGGGCCCGCCCAGCGCTTCCGCGGGGCGGTCGGCGCGATGGGCGAGGCCGACGAACTCGAGCTTCTGGTGCGCGAGCTCGCGGGCGATTGCGAGCTGCCGGTGACCGCCGCCGGTGCCGAACAGTGCGCCGACCGCCACGTTGTCCAGAACCGAGAGGCCGGGAAACGGCCGCATGATCTGGAACGTGCGGCCGATGCCGAGCTTGGCGCGCCGATGCGACGGCAGTGCTCCGATCGGCGCACCCTCGAACCGCAGGTCGCCTTCGCTCGCCCGGAACGCGCCGCTGATCAGGTTGACCAGCGTCGTCTTGCCGGCGCCGTTCGGGCCGATCAAGCCGAGGATCTCGCCCCTGCCGAGATCGAAGCTCACGTCGGAAAGCGCGGTGAGCCCCGCGAAACGCTTGGTCAGGTGGCGAACGCTTAGGACCGGTTCCATGGCGCTACAAACGGTTCGCCCGGACGTTCTCGGCGAAGTAGCGCCAGCGGTACTTGTCGAAGCGCCGGATCAGGTCGGCGACGCCACGCGGCATGAACACGACGGCGACGACGATCACCGCGCCGAAGAACAGGCCGGCCACAGTCGAGATCTCGGTCGACAGGACCTCGGAGATCCCCGACAGGACGAAGGCACCCAGCACCGGCCCGAGGATCGAGCCGGGGCCGCCGAACACGGTGACGATGATCATCTTGACGTTGAGACCGATGTCGAAGGCGCTGACCGGGTCGATGAAGGTGATCCAGTAGGCGTGGATGCCGCCGGCCAGCGCGCTGATCGCCGCCGACAGGGAGAACGCAAGGACCTTGTAGCGCGTCGTGTCCACACCCATCGCCGCGGCGGCCTCCTCGTTCTCGCGGATCGCAATCAGCCCGTAGCCGAAGCGGCTGTGCGCGATCCACGCGACGATCAGCGTAGCGACGACGACCAGCGCCAGCGAAAGCTCGTAGAACAGCACATCGCCGCGCAGCAGCGGCAGCACCAGCCCCGTATTGCGCCCGGTGATCTCGAGGTTCGAGACGATCGCCGTCATCACCTCGGCGAGGCCCAGCGTGCAGATCGCGAAGTAGTGGCCGCGCAGGCGCAGGATCGCGCGCCCGAACAGCGCGGCGAAGATCACCGCGATCACCGTCCCGAGCGCGAGTCCGATGCCGAAAGGAAGGTGCCAGCGCAGCATCGCGATCGCGGTGCCGTAGCTGCCGAGGCCGTAGAACACCGAGTTGCCGAACGACGCATAGCCGGTGTAGCCGCCGATGATGTTCCAGCCCTGGGCCAGCGCGGCGAGGAGCAGCATGTTGATGCCGAACTGGACGATGCTGGGCGACGCGATCCAGGGAATTCCCGCGAGGACGACGAACGCCGCGACGATGCCGGCGCGGGCGAGCGGACGCTTCACGTGGTCCTCCCGAACAGACCGGTCGGGCGCACGATCAGGACCAGCACCAGGATGCCGAAGCTCGCGACGTCGGTGTAGGTCGCGCCGATGTACAGCGACGTCATCGACTCGACGAGTCCGAGAATCAGGCCGCCTGCGATCACGCCCAGCGGGCTTTCGAGGCCGCCGATGATTGCGATCACGAAGGACTTGGCGGTCAGGCTCACGCCGATGTAGGGATTGAGCTGTGACACGACGCCGTAGAGTGCGCCCGCGCCGCCTGCGAGCGCTGCACCGATGCCGAAGGTCAGTGCATAGATGCTGCGCGGCTCGACCCCGTAGAGGCGCGCCGCGACGAGGTTCTGGGCGGTCGCGCGGATCGCGCGACCGAGCCTCGTCCGCGCGAGGAACAGCCACAGCAGCAGCGTGAGTGCGATTGCGATCGCGCATGCGATCATGCGCACCAGCGGGATGGTCGCGCCCAGCCAGGTGAAGTGCGCGCCGGCGTAGGACGGATTGATCGTGCGGAAGTCCGCCGAGAACGCGATCTGCGCCGAGTAGGTCAGCACGACGTCGATGCCGAAGGTCAGCAGCAGCGTGTTGAACATCGGCGCACGGATGACCAGGTTGATCAGGTGGCGCTGGAGCAGGTAGCCGAACACGAACAGCGCGGCCATCGTCACCGGCAGGGCGATGAACGGATCGATCCCGAGCCCGCTGAACATGTAGTAGCAGGCATAGCCCCCGAGCATGATGAACGCGCCATGGGCGAGGTTCACGATGTTCAGGACGCCCCACACCAGGGCGAGCCCGAGCGCCATCAACGAATAGAGCCCGCCGAGCAGGATGCCGTTGACGAGACCCTGCCAGAGGAGATCCATGGCGTGCTGCGCTCAGCCGCGCGGGGGATGGGCAATCACGCCTGTCGATGCACCCCGCGGTGGGCGGGGCGCATCGCTGCAGACCAGCCGAGGTGGCCTGCCTTGCCGCGTGACGGGAGGCTTCAGCGCTTGCTCCACGCCGGCATCGGGTACTCGGCCTTGCCGATGAATCCGGTTGCGCCGTAGATCGGCACCACCTTGCCGTTCTGCACCTGGATCACCGTCTGCGGCAGGCTGATCTGGCCCACTGCGTCGAAGTGGATGCGGCCGTAGAGCGACGGGAAGTCGAGGTGCGCGATCGCGTCGCGCACCTTCTTCGGGTCGGTCGACCCCGCTGCCTCGATGGCCTTGGCGTAGGCCTCGACGTCGGCGACCGCGGATGCCGCATGATAGTCGGGCGCGTAGCCGAAGCGCTGGTGCCAGGCCGCGGCGAACTTGTCGCCATCGCCGAACCACGGATCCTTCTCCGCTGCGGACGGCAGCCACGACGTCATTCCGAAAGCGTAGTCGGCGTCCTTGCCCAGCGCCTTGCGGAAGTCCGCACTGGGAACGCCGACGGTGAAGCTGTAGAAATGCGGGCTGACGCCGAGGCTCTTGGCCTGGCGGATGAAGTTCAGGACCTCGGTCTCGTGGCCCGAGACCAGCACGGCGTCGGGCTGGGCGGACTTGATCCGCGACAGCAGCGACGAGAAATCGGATGCGTTGCTGCTGTAGCGCTCGTCGAGAACGATCTTGAGCCCGGCTTTCTGCAGCAGCTTGCGTGTGCCGTCGGCGACCGCGACGTCGAAGGCGTCGTCGGCGAAGAGGAGTGCCGCCGTCTTCGGCGCCGGCGTGAGATGGTCCATCGCGTCGATGGTGCTCTCGAAATACTTGCTCGCCACAGGCAGCGTGCCGAAGATGTACTTGTAGCCGCGGCTGAAGATCTGGTCCGACGCGCCGCCGCCCTGGATCATCGGGACTTCGTACTTTTCGGCCACCGACGACGTCGCGAGCACCGCGTCGCTCGCGAAGGGCCCGAGCAGCAGGCCGATCTTGTCGGAGGTGATCAGTTGCGTGTACTGGCGGACCGACAGGTTGTTGTCGGACTGGTTGTCGAGGATCTTCAGCGCGAGCTGTTCCTGCTTGCCGCCGACCTTGATCCCACCCGCCTTGTTGATCTGGTCGATCGCGAACTCGTAACCGTCCTTGTAGTAGCGGCCGGTGTTGGCGAGCCCGCCGGACATCTGGACCGAGGCGCCGAGGGTGATCGTGGCGCCCGCCGGGGCCGCGAACGAAACTGCCGCACAGGCTGAAGCGAGCGCGGCGGCGAGGGACAGCCTGGACAGGTAGCGATTCATGTGAGCCCCCAAAGGTTGTGCGCGACCCGGGTAGTCTGCAATGCCACCGACCGTCGCGCGCACCGCCGCGGCTGGGCCGCGGTCGGTTGAAAAAGGTATTAAGCTTACCATCGGATCGGCTTCGACATTTCATCGTCCAGCGCTGCGTCCGGACGCCAGGCAGCCGGGGGTTGCGCCGCCAGCGGCGGCCCCGGCCAGGGTCCCTCGGCCGCTTCGACGCGAGGGACCTGCCATGACGGCCGCGCCGGCGACCCGTCAATCCGCTGATCGGCCCACCCGCGTGGCGGCGGGTGCACTTTTCGTCCTCGCGATGGTCGCAGTGATCGGCGGTCTCTTTTCGTTCCTGCGGGAGGTCTGCATCGCGACGCATTCGACGGGCATCGATCCCGCGCGATTCGGGTCACCCCGCGTATCTGAGCTGGCAGGACCGATGCGGATTTCCTGGCGCCAAGGCGCTGCGGCAGTGGCGGCGGCATGTGCCGCGTACATGCTGACCGGCCTCGGCAGCTACGGCCTGCTCGACAACAACGAGGGCCTCTACGCGGCCATCGCTTCCGGAATGGCGCAGGGCGGAAGCTGGATCGTTCCGCACGTTGCTGGTCTGCCGTACCCCGAGAAGCCGCCGCTCCTGTACTGGCTCGTCGCGTTGTCGCTGCGTGCCCTCGGCAACGGCGAATGGGCGGTCCGGCTCGTCCCGGCGCTTGCCGCGCTGGCGACCGTGCTGGTGACGGGGCTGGCGACGGCCCGGGCGGCCGGGCGCGACGCCGGACTGCGCGCGGCGGTCGTGCTGGGAACCTCGGCGGGTCTTGTCGTCATCGGCCGTGCGCTGGTCTTCGACATGCTGTTCACGCTGTGCCTGGGGGTCGCCCTGCTCACCTGGCAGGCCTGGCGGTCCGGCGCGGGCCGGGGATGGCTGCGCCTCGGCTATGCGGCGCTTGCGCTCGCCGTGCTTGCCAAGGGTCTGGTCGCGCTGGTGCTCGCGGGACCGATCGTCGGCGCCTACGCGCTGTGGGAGCGCCGCCGCGGCCAGCCCCTGCGCCTGGGCGTGGATGTCTGGGGCATTGCGGTGTTCGCGGTGGTCGCCGTGCCCTGGCACGTGGCAGCCGCACTGGAGCAGCCCGGTTTCGCGTGGTTCTACATCGTGAACGAGCAGCTGCTGCGTTTCCTGGGGTTGAGGCAACCCCATGACTACTATGCCGGCGCCTGGTGGTACTACCTGCCGCGGCTCTGGGCGATGGCCTTTCCC
>DAHUXO010000053.1 GCA_027307095.1 Betaproteobacteria bacterium
TCGTGGACGTCACGCCGGGAAGCTTCGATGCCGCAGCGACCACGTCCCTGAATCCGGCCCCGCCGGAAGCGGAGTCGTATCGATCGACAAGCGTCGCCGGATCCTCGGTCCACATCCGCGCCAGCGCGGACGCGGCGAGACCCGCGGCCTCGCTGCGCCAGTGTGCGTCGCCTGCGTCGCGCATTGCCCGTGAGGCCAGTCCCAGAATACCCAGCGTCGCGAAACTCAGGACCAGGACCGCGATCAGTGCCTCGAGGACGACGACGCCACCGTATCGCCGGGCGCGGCCACCGCGATTGGGCGGTGCGCGCATAGCTGCCGGCCGGCTCCGAGACCTCGGCACCTGCGGGTCCTGCGCAGCTCGCCGGCGGGGCGGGCCAGTCATACGCAAAGCCCGTCCCGGCGAATCGTCCAGCAATCGGCATGCCCTTGCCATCCGCTCGGAACGGAGACCGTCGCCTTCAGCCCGGACTGGTCGATCGTGTAGGCGAACGCTGCCATGCCCTTGGCGGCGAGACCGGTCGCCTTGTACGTGTATGTCGACGCGGTCGCTTCGCAACTCAATGCGAATGCATCGGCGCTGCCGGCGGAAGGGGGGGTGACACCGCAGCGGCCGGCATCGTCGGTGTAGGCACGGCGATCGAGGAAATACTGCTCCATGCGTGCGCGTGCATCGGCCAGCCTGGCGATCGCATCGACGAGGCGGCTGCGCTGGACATATGCGCCGTAGGGCGGAGCGGCAATGGCGGCGAGGATCGCGACGATCGACGCGACGGTCAGCACCTCGATCAGCGAAAAGCCGCGGGGTGCCCGCGCGGTCATGGGCAGGCCTCGGTCGATTCGCCGATCCTGACGCGCCCACTGCTGGCGAGCACGACCTTGCGTGCCGAAAGGCCCCGGTGGCATACGGTGAAGGTTCCCATCTGCAGCCCGCCGTCGATGCGCCGCGCCTGTCCGAGGCTCGTGTAGGACACGTAGTCCGCGACCGGGCGGTTGCCGCGGATCGTGATCCCCGCGGGCGCGGCCGGTTCGCGCGCGATCACCGCTTGGGGGGCACCCGGGGCGCCGTCCCGGGCGTGGTCCGCCACGATGATCCAGCCTGCCTCCCATCCGGCAGCCGGGTTCGCACAGCCGTTCCCGGCGGCGGGACAGACATCGACGCGAGCCCCGCGCTTGATCGCCTCGCTGCGCGCCTGCAGCAGCGTCTGCATCAGCGCGTCGGCACGATCGCGCTGGCCCCGCTCGGCCAGGAATGCACCCCAGTCCGGAAGGCTGGACGACAGCAGCACCCCGACGATGGTGAGTGCGACGAGCAGTTCGATCAGCGTCGCGCCGTCCGCACGGAGGCGGCGCTGCCCGCGCGGTGGCTCCTGCGTACCGGCGCCCGGTGCGCGGGTGGCGGCGCCGATGCCGGCACTGGTGCCGCCGATGGCGTGGGACGTGGCGCTGGAGCGCATGGGACCCGCGGGTCGGGTGGAAGACGCGCAGACTGTAGGACGGCGCCCGAGCAGGCCGCCATCGGCAATTCGACTTAATCCGAACGCCTGATGGCGGGTAATCGTCCGCCGCCGGGCCGGGGGCGCAATGCGTGGCCCCTTGACGCCGATCGCTCGAGGTTTAAGCTCAACCCCGCATCCATGATCGGGACTGCGATTCCGGGGCGCCCCGCCGCGGGACGACAGTCGACGACGAAGGGGGAGCGGATGTCCAATCGGATCGACGACGCGGCCTGCGCCGGGCAGGAGACGCGATGAACAGGTCCGTCGAATCGCGACGCCCGGATCGTGAACCCGCCCGCCTCGATCGCATGACGACGCGGCTCGATCGCGAATCACAGCTGTCGTCCCGCGATCATCTGTCGCTGCATCTCTGGCTGCGGTTGCTGACCTGCGCGACGATGATCGAGCATCGGGTGCGCGAGCAGCTGCGCCAGTCGTTTGCGATCACGCTGCCCCGGTTCGACCTGATGGCGCAACTCGAGCGCGCGCCCGACGGCCTCAAGATGAGCGAGCTGTCCAAGCGCCTGATGGTCACCGGAGGCAACGTCACGGGACTCGTCGACCAGCTGGTCGGCGAAGGTCTCGTCGTTCGACGCGACGCCCCGGAGGACCGGCGCGTCTTCGAGATCCGCCTGACGGCCAAGGGCAAGCGCCAGTTCGACGCGATGGCGGCCGAGCACGAGCGGGTGATCGTCGATCTGCTTTCGGGGCTTCCGCGCAAGGAACGCGAAGCGCTCCACGAATCCCTGGGCCAGCTCAAATCCGCAGTGGCGATGCGTATCGACGGGCACCCGGGCAAGGTCCGCTGATCGTCGCGGCGATCGGTCATCCCCGGTCCGCGACGCCCTCCGGGGATTGGACGTTTCAGCGGTCACCGACGATAATTGCCATTTGGTTACGCGCGACGGCGCGCGCAGGCACGCTGCTGCGCACCCGACTCGCATCGCCGCCGGCAGGTCGGCCGGCGCGCCCGGAGTCCTGAAATGAATGCCCCAGAACGCCCTCCCGGCACGAAGCCAACGTTCAACTGGCAGGATCCGCTGCTGCTGTTCGACCAGCTGGCCGAGGACGAGCGGCTGGTGATGAACGCCGCCCACGCCTATGCGCAGGGCAAGCTGATGCCGCGCATCCGGGATGCGTTTCGAAACGAGGCGACCGATCCGTCGATCTTCCGCGAGATGGGCGCGCTCGGCCTGCTCGGGGCGACGCTGCCCCCGGAATACGGCGGCGCCGGTCTCAACCACGTCTGCTACGGGCTGATCGCGCGCGAGATCGAACGCGTCGATTCGGGCTACCGGTCGATGATGAGCGTGCAGAGCTCGCTCGTGATGTTTCCGATCCACCAATACGGCAGCGAGGCGCAGCGCAGGAAATACCTGCCCAAGCTCGCGAGTGGCGAGTGGATCGGCTGCTTCGGGCTCACCGAGCCCAACCACGGCTCGGACCCCGGCTCGATGGAAACGCGTGCAATGACGGTCGACGGCGGCTATCGCCTGCGCGGCGCCAAGACGTGGATCTCGAACGCGCCGATCGCCGACGTGTTCGTCGTCTGGGGAAAGCTCGACGGAGTGATCCGCGGCTTCATCCTCGAAAAGGGGATGGCGGGACTCTCGGCCCCGAAGATCGAAGGCAAGTTCTCGCTGCGCGCCTCGATCACCGGCGAGGTCGTCATGGACGACGTCTACGTCCCCGCCGAGAACCTGCTGCCCGACGTGCTGGGACTCAAGGGGCCGATGGGCTGCCTCAACAGCGCGCGCTACGGCATCGCCTGGGGTGCGCTGGGCGCGGCCGAGTTCTGCTGGCAGGCGGCACGCCAGTACACCCTCGACCGCAAGCAGTTCGGACGCCCGCTCGCGGCCAACCAGCTGGTGCAAAAGAAGCTCGCCGACATGCAGACCGAGATCGCGCTGGGCCTGCAGGGCTGCCTGCGGCTCGGGCGCCTGAAGGACGAGGGCCGCGCGGCGCCCGAGATCACTTCGATCATGAAGCGCAACAGCTGCGGCAAGGCGCTCGAGATCGCCCGCACGGCGCGCGACATGCACGGCGGCAACGGCATCGTCGACGAGTTCCACGTGATCCGGCACGTGCTGAACCTGGAGACGGTCAACACCTACGAAGGCACCCACGACATCCACGCGCTGATCCTGGGGCGTGCCCAGACCGGCATCTCGGCATTCTGACCGTCGGTTGGCGACATGCCGCTTCCATGCACCGGCGCTGCGACGCGCCAAATTGGCTGAAACGATGAATCTCTACGATTACTTCCGCTCGTCGGCCGCCTATCGCGTGCGCATCGCGCTGAACTTCAAGGGCGTCGTGCCCGACGAGCGCACGTTCGTGCACCTGCGCATGGGAAACCAGCGCGCGCAGGATTACCTGGCGCTCAATCCGCAGGGGCTGGTACCTGCGCTGGCGCTGGACGACGGCCACGTGCTGACCCAGTCGCTCGCGATCATCGAATACCTGGACGAGACGCATCCGGAGCCGCCGCTGCTGCCTGCGGACCCGGTCGCGCGCGCCCGCGTGCGCGCGATCGCATTGCAGATCGCCTGCGAGATCCATCCGCTCAACAACCTGCGCGTTCTCAACTACCTGACCGGCACCATGGGCGTGTCGAAGGAGCAGAAGAACGGCTGGTACCGGTACTGGATCGACGTGGGTTTCGAGGCGCTCGAGAAGCAGCTCGCGCGCGAGCCCGAGACCGGGCGCCACTGTCACGGCGACACGCCGACGCTCGCCGACGTCTGCCTCGTGCCGCAGCTCGCCAACGCGCGCCGGTTCACGATCGACCTGTCGCCCTATCCGACGCTGACGCGCATCGAGGCCGCCTGCAACGTGCTGCCCGCGTTCGCCGAGGCGGCGCCTTCCAGGCAGCCGGACGCCGAGTAGGCGGTCCGAATTCCGTTCGGCCATCCGGTCTGCCAGCAGCCGCGGCCGACTTTCCAGAAATCCGAGACTGCAACTCACCTCCAGGAAACCCGAACATGCAATATGCGATCCCCGCGTGGGAACTCCCGTCCGTTCCGGTCGCCGGTAGCGACCGGCGCTTTCCGGTCCGCCGCATCTTCTGTGTTGGCCGCAACTACGCCGAGCACGCCAAGGAGATGGGGGGCGACGCGTCGAAGGAGCCGCCGTTCTTCTTCATGAAGTCGGCCGATGCCATCGTGCCGGTCGTGCCGCCCGAGGTGGGTCGCGTCGCCTATCCGCTGGCGACGTCCAATTTCCACCACGAGATCGAGCTGGTCGTCGCGATCGGCGGCAGCGGCGTGAAGATCACGCCCGAAGAGGCGCAGTCGATCGTGTTCGGCTACGCGGTCGGACTCGACATGACGCGTCGCGACCTGCAGCACGAAATGCGGGAAAAGAAGCGTCCCTGGGACATCGGTAAGTCCTTCGCGCAGGCGGCGCCCATCGCGCCGATCCATCCGGTGACGGCGACCGGGGTGCTTTCGCGCGGCGCGATCGAGCTCGACGTCAACGGTGCGCCGCGCCAGCGCGGCGATCTGTCCGACATGATCTGGGACGTTCCCCACATGATCGCGTTCCTGTCGCAGATGTACCGCCTGGAGCCGGGCGACCTGATCTTCACCGGCACGCCGTCGGGCGTGGGCGCGGTAAAGGCGGGCGACCGCCTCGACGGCCGGGTGGCCGGACTGACGCCGCTGTCGATCGAGATCGTCGCGCCCGCCGCCTGACGTGCACGGACGCGCGATGATGTCGATGGCGATGACACCCGAGGAGGTCGAGCGCGGTTACGACAACCGCGCCGCCGTTCCCGACCACCCATACTGGCTCGCGCAGTTCGCGTCGCGCTCGAAGGCCGCGATCGAGACGCTCAAACCGGCGCTGGACCTGCGCTACGGTACGGGCGACAAGGAAACGCTCGACCTGTACCTGCCTGCCACGCCCGCGAAAGGGACGTTCGTCTTCATTCATGGCGGCTACTGGCGCACGTTCGACAAGGCCGATCACGCATTCGTCGCACCGTCCTTCGTCGCCGCGGGTTTCGCGGTCGCGGTCGTCAACTACGACCTGTGCCCGGGCGTGACCATCGCGACCATCGTCGAGCAATGCCGGCATGCGCTGCGCTGGGTCGAGCGCTACGGCCCCCGGCATGGGGCCGTCGGCCCGGTGGTCATCGGCGGCCATTCCGCGGGCGGGCACCTCGTGGCGATGATGTTCGCGACCGACTGGCAGGCGCGGGGGCTCGCGCGCAGCCCGTTCGCAGGAGGCCTCGCGCTGTCGGGCGTGTTCGATCTCGAGCCGCTCGTCGTGTCGTCGGTGAACGCCGACCTGCGCCTCGACATGGAGGAGGCGAGACGGATGTCGCCCGTCCACCTCGCGCCACGCGTCGACGCGACGCTGCTCGTGGCCGTGGGCGCCGACGAGACCTCCGAGTTCATACGCCAGTCGCAGCTCCTGCACGACGCCTGGCCCGGCAACCGGCCTGCCGGCGCGGACTCGCCTTTGCTCCTTCGCGATCGCAATCATTACAGCGTCGCATTGGATTTCACCGATCCGTCGAGCGGGATCGTGCGGGGGGTGCTCGCCCTGTTGACAGCTGACCCGGGGTCATTCACGCTACACCATAAGTGACCGGCAGTCAGTTGACGTCGCCGGCCGCAATACGGGGGGAGGCGATGGCAATCCGGCAGCGGGCAGTGGATCTCGAAGGCAAGGAGGAGCGCCGGCACGCGATCCTCGACGCTGCCGAATCGCTGCTGACCC
>DAHUXO010000070.1 GCA_027307095.1 Betaproteobacteria bacterium
CTGCTCGCGTACTGCGGAATGTTCGTGCCGGCCGCGCAGGCGCGGCTCGGGCCGCTGGATGCGATCCACACGCGGATCGGTGCCGCCGACGACCTCGCCGGCGGACGCTCGACGTTCATGGTCGAGATGACGGAGGCCGCGTACATCCTGAACCGCGCGACGCCACAGAGCCTCGTGCTGATCGACGAGATCGGGCGCGGCACGTCGACCTTCGACGGCCTGTCGCTGGCGTGGGCGATCGCGCACCGGCTCGCCGAGCACAACCGCAGCCTCGCGCTGTTCGCCACGCACTACTTCGAATTGACGGCGCTTCCTTCGGAAATCGAAGGCTGCGCGAACGTCCATTTCGACGCGGTGGAGACCCGGAGCCGCCAGGGCCCCGGCATCGTCTTCCTGCACCACGTCGAGGAAGGCGCGGTGAACCGCAGCTATGGCCTGCAGGTCGCACGGCTCGCCGGCATTCCCGCGGATACGCTGCGCCAGGCGCAGCGCTATTTCGCGCGGCTCGACAAGTTCAACACCCGCGACGATGCACAGCACGACCTGTTCGCGCAGGCGCGTGGAGAGCGCGACCTGCCTGCCGCATCCGCCGCCCCGTCCGGGCGCGCGAGCGAACTCGAAGCGCGACTTTCCGCACTCGATGCCGACGCGCTGTCGCCGCGAGACGCGCTGGCTGCGATCTACGAACTGAAGAAACTGCTGGGCGGCTGACGCGCAGCGCCCGCGGCGCGGCCTGCAAGGCCTGCAGCAATGCGCGGCTGCATGCCAGTGGAGGCCCCTCCGGGAACGCGCCCTACGCGAAGCGCGCGGTCGCCTTTCCGATGCCTGGAAACTCGACGTCGACCGTCTGGCCGGGCATCGCTTCGACGAGACCGGTCCAGGTACCGGCAGTGACGACGTCGCCGGCCGCAAGCGCGCGACCGCGCCCGGCGGCATGGCCGGCGAGCCAGGCCAGCAGGAAACGCAGGTCGCCCAGCGGGTGGCCGCCACGGGTCTCCTTGACGAGCTTGCCATCGCAGCGCAGCTGCGCGACCAGCGAATGCCAGTCGATCTCGCGATACGGCACGCCGCTGCCGACGACCAGCGCGCCATGGAGTCCCTGGTCGGCGAGCTTCAACGTCGGGCCGGCGGCGTCGACGTCGGCGTAGCGCGGATCGACGACCTCGATCGTCACGACGAGCTCGCCGATCGCAGCGTCCAGTGCGGACGCATCGCGCGCGATCGCCTCGGGCGACGGCGCCGAGCGCAGCCGGAATGCGATCTCACCTTCGATGCCGATGCTGCGGAAGCTGCCTGCAGCGAAGGTCGCGGGGCTCGTGCGCACGCAGCCGGGCGGCAGCGGCGCGGCGTTGGGCGTCGCGTCGCGGCCGGCTGCGCCGACCTTCCACGCCGGCGCAGCTGCGGCGTCGAACCACCCGAGCACCGCGGCGACGGCATCCTGCACTGCGCAGGCCTCGGCGTCGTTCGCCGGCACGGGCATCGCGCGCGCCTCTACGCGCTCGTGGCGCCGGTGCGCGCCCACCAGGGCATCGACCAGCGGCTGCAATGCGGGTCGAATCACGCCGGCTTGCCCGCCATCAGCGACGCCATCGCGGCATCGACGCCTCCGCGCGAATGCGGAACGCCGGCGAGTGCCAGCCCCATCTCGACCCCGGCAAGCGTCCCGGCGAGCGTCAGGTCGTTGAGATCGCCCAGGTGGCCGATGCGGAACACGCGGCCGGCGAGCTTGGACAGGCCGGTGCCCAGCGACAGGTCGAAGCGCTCGAGCACGATCCTGCGAAACGCGTCGGCGTCGTGGCCCTCGGGCATCCGCGCCGCAGTCAGCGAGTTGCTGCATTGGGCGGGATCCGCGCACTGGTTCTCGAGACCCCAAGCGGCGAGCGCCGCGCGGGTCGCGGCACCGTGTCGCGCATGGCGGGCGAACACCGCCGGCAGGCCCTCTTCCAGCAACTGGTCGAGCGCGGCGTCGAGGCCGTAGAGCAGGTTCGTCGCGGGCGTCGTCGGCCAGTAGCCGTTGCGGTTCGCCTCGACGATCTCGTCCCATCCCCAGTAGGCGTGCGGCAGCTTCGCGGTCTTCGATGCTTCGCGCGCCTTGGCGCTGATCGCATTGAACGACAATCCCGGCGGCAGCATCAGCCCTTTCTGCGACCCGGCGATCGTGATGTCCACGCCCCATTCGTCGTGCCGGTAATCGATCGAACCGAGCGACGAGATCGTGTCGACGACCAGCAACGCGGGATGATGCGCGGCGTCGATCGCGCGCCGCACGGCGGCAACGTCGCTGACCACGCCGGTCGACGTCTCGTTGTGCACGACGCAGACGGCCCTGATCGCGTGCCCGCGGTCCTCGGCGAGCCTTGCGCCGATCGCGTGGGCGTCGGCGCCGTGGCGCCAGTCCCCGGGCAGGAACTCGGGCGCGAGCGTAAGCCGCTCGGCGAGGCGCTTCCACAGCAGCGAGAAGTGCCCCGTCTCGGCCATCAGGATGCGATCGCCCGGCGACAGCGCATTGACCATCGCCGCCTCCCAGGCGCCGGTGCCCGAGCCTGCGTAGATGACGACCGGGTCGCGGCGCGTGCCGAAGACCTGTCCGATGCGCGCTAGGATCGACAGGCCGAGACGCGCGAATTCGGGACCGCGATGATCGATCGTCGGACGGTCGATGGCGCGCAGCACCCGATCGGGAACGTTGGTCGGACCCGGAATCTGCAGGAAATGCCGTCCGGAAGGATGGTCGTCGTATCGCATCATGGGCATCGCACCCGGCCAACGCCGGGTGTCGTCTGGGAGATTTGCAGAGGGTTCAGTGGTGATGGCCGTGCGCGCCGTGCACGTGGCCGTGCGTGAGCTCCTCCGGCGTGGCCGGACGGATGTCGAGCACCCTGCAATCGAAGCGCAACCGCTGACCGGCGAGCTCGTGATTGCCGTCGAGCACCGCCTTGCCGTCGGCGATGCTGGTGACGCGCCAGACGACCTCGTGCCCGTCCTGCTCGGCGACCAGATGGCCGCCGACGGCGACCTCGGGCGGAAGCTGGTCCAGCGACTCGATGCGCATCAGCTCGGCATCGTAATCCCCGAACGCATCGTCGGGCTCGAGGGTGACCGAGACGCTGTCGCCGACCTGCTTGTTGCCGAGGGCTTCCTCGACCTTGGGAAAGATTCCCGAGTGTCCGCCGTGCAGATAGGCGATCGGCTCGTCGGCTTCCTCGATCAGCTGGTTGTTCGAATCGAAGAGCTTGAAGGTGATGGTGACGACGGTGTTCGCGAAAACGTTCATGTGGCCCTGTGGGTGGTGTCTTGCATCGCGGTGGTGACGGTCGGCGCGCCGCGGCTCGGCGACGACGAGACCCCGAGGGGCGCAAGGCGAAGGCGGCGGCCGGGGAATTGTACCTCCCCGGACCCGCTGCCCCGCCCGCGCGGCGTCGCTATACTCGGTGCATGTCCGACGCACCGTCGAAGCGCCTGCTGGGAGGCCTGCCCGCGGCCGCATTCCTCGCCCGCTACTGGCACAAGAGCGCGCTGCTCGTCCGCGGGGCGGTGCCGGACTTCGCGGGCCTGTTCACTCGCGAGGAGCTGTACGCGCTCGCGACGCGCGACGACGTCGAATCGCGGCTCGTGCAGTCCGAGCGCGGGCGCTACACGCTGGACCACGGCCCGTTTCGCAAGGCCGACCTGCGACGGCTGCCTGCGCGCCGCTGGACGCTTCTGGTGTCCGGGGTGAATCTCGCGAGCGACGCGGCCGACGCGCTGCTGCGGCGCTTCTCGTTCCTGCCTTACGCACGGCTCGACGACCTGATGGTGAGCTACGCCGCGCCGGGAGGCGGGGTCGGACCGCATTTCGATTCCTACGACGTGTTCCTGCTGCAGGCCAGCGGCCGGCGCCGCTGGCGCTACGGGCGGCAGCGCGACCTGTCGCTGCGCCCGGACCTGCCGCTGCGGATCCTGCGCCATTTCACCCCCGCGCAGGATGCGACGCTTCGACCCGGCGACATGCTGTACCTGCCGCCCGACCATGCGCACGACGGAGTCGCCATCGACGCCTGCACGACATATTCGATCGGCTTTCGCGCCCCGCTCTACCAGGAGCTCGCCGAGGCGTTCCTCGACCATCTGCGCGACACCGTGGACCTGGCGGGCCGCTACGCGGATCCCGATCTGCGACCCGCCAGGGGGCCCGCGCGCATCGACGCGAAGATGCAGCAGCGCATCGTGCAGGCCCTGTCCAGGATCCGCTTCGATGCGACGACGATCGCGCGGTTTCTCGGCCGCTACCTGACCGAGCCCGGGCCCGGTGTCGTGTTCTCGGCCCCGCCTTCGCTGTCGCACAGCGCCTTCGCGCGCAGGATCGCCCGCGGCGGCGTTGCACTCGACCGGCGCTCGCAACTGCTCTACGATAATGCGCGGCTGTACGTCAATGGCGAGGACGTCGCGATGCCGCGAGCTGGCGCGTCGGCGCTGATGCGGCTGGCCGACGAGCGGCGCCTGCCGGCTCGCGACTGTGCCGCCCTGCCGGCCTCGACGATCGGATTGCTGCACGACTGGCATGGCCATGGCTTCCTCCACGACACCCCCTGAACCTCCGGCTGGAACGCCTTCGGCCGACGCGCAGCCACCGGCTGCGGCGCCGCAGGCGCCGCGCGAGGAGCGCCTCGATACGCTCGCCGCGATGACGCATGCGCAGGACGAGCTGATCGCGCTCGCCCGCCATCACATCAAGCTCTTCGACATCGACCTGTCGTGGGGCGGGTGGAACGGCGCCGCGCGCTGCGAAGCGCTGTCGCAGTTCCTGCGGCGGGACCGCGCCGCGCGGCTGTCGGTGATCGTCCACGATACGCATTGGCTCGAAGCCTCCGGCGCACGCTTCTGCGCCGTGCTGCGGCGGCACGCCGATGCGATGACGCTGTACCGGACCGGCACCGAGGCGCGCGCGGCGATGGACCCGCTGCTGATCGTCGACGACCTGCATTTCCTCCATCGCCAGCACATCGACTGGCCGCGCGCGACCTTGTCGATCGGCAACGCCGAGCGCGCGCGACCGCTGGTCCAGCGCTTCGACGAGATTTGGGAAACCGGCGAGCCGGGATTGTCGGGAAGCGTCCTCGGGCTGTAGCGGCCGGCGACCGGCCGGCTACAGCGGCGCGCCGATCCGGCGCCCGACTTCGCGATAGTGCTCGATCACCTGCCCGAGGTCGCGGCGGAAGCGGTCCTTGTCGAGCTTCTCGCCGGATTTTGCGTCCCACAGCCGGCAGCCATCGGGGGTGAACTCGTCGCCCAGCACCAGCTCGCCGTTCGGGTCGTCGAGCGGATGGCCGAACTCGAGCTTGTAGTCGACGAGATCGATGCCGGCATTGGCGAACAGCGGCTTCAGCACCGCGTTGACGCGATGCGTCAGCGCCTTCATCCGGACGATCTCGTCCGCGGTCGCCCACTTGAGCACGCGAATGTGGTCGTCGTTGACCAGCGGGTCGTGCAAGGCGTCGCTTTTGAGGAAGAACTCGAAGATCGGCTCGGGCAGGCGGGTGCCTTCCTCGATGCCGTAGCGCTTCGCCATCGAACCGGCGCAGATGTTGCGCACGACGCATTCGACCGGGATCATCTTCATCGCCCTGACCAGCGATTCGCGCTCGTTGACCAGCGAGACGAAATGCGTGCGGATTCCCGCCTCCGCGAGCTTGCCCATCACGTAGGCGTTGATCCGGTTGTTGGTCTCGCCCTTGCGGTCCAGCTTGGCGACCTTCGCCCCGTCGAACGCCGAAACGTCGTCGCGATAATCCATGATCAGCCGCTGCGGGTCGTCGGTGCCGTACACCGTCTTGGCCTTGCCGCGATAGAGCTCGTGCCGCTTTTCCATTGCGTTCTCCCGGAAACGGTCAGATGTCGCGCCAGGCGAAGCCGTCCGCCTGGTCGGCGATGCCGATCCAGTCAGGCGAGCAGTTCAGCGCGCGGGCGAGCGCCCCGCGCGCCTTGTCGGGCGTGTTGTTCTGCTGCGAAAGATGCGCAGCGACGATGTGCCGCAGGCGCGACGTGTCGAGCGAGGCGAGCAGCGCCGCTGCGGCCTCGTTGTCCAGATGGCCGAGGCGGCCGGCGATCCGTTGCTTCAGCGGATACGGATAGTCGCCCTCGGCGAGCATGCCGGCGTCGTGGTTGCATTCGAGCACCAGCGCATCGCAGCCGGACAGACTCGCCTCGACGTGCCGCGTGCTCGTACCGATGTCGGTGAGCACGCCCAGCCGATGCACGCCATCGCCAACGACGAACTGCACGGGCTCGCGGGCGTCGTGCGGAACGGGGAACGGCCGGATCTCGAGATTGCCGATCGCGAAGGCGTCGTGGCTGTCGAATCCGTAGACCCGCCCGCTGCGCGCGAAGCGCTCGCCGACGGCATCGAGGGTCCCGAACGTCAGCCAGACGGCGATGCCATGGCGTGCCGCGAACGCGGGCACGCCCCCGACATGATCCGCGTGCTCGTGGGTAACCAGGATCGCCGCGATCGACGTAGGCTCGATCCCCAGGCGCGCAAGCCTCGCTGCCGCATCGCGGACGCCGAAGCCGCAGTCGATCAGGACCCGCGTATCGCCGGCCTCGACCACGAGGCCATTGCCTTCGCTGCCACTCCCCAGCGACGCGAAGCGCATGTCAGCAGCACCCAAACCCGGGACGCACCACGTTTTTCCTCCAGCCTCGATCAGTTCCCGATATGCCGCAAAAACGTGGTGCGTCCCTGATTTAAAACGTGGTGCGTCCCGGGTTTTACGTCACTTGAGCTGGTCCTGCAGCAGCGCCAGGATCTTCTGGCCCGCCTGCGTGCGGTCGGGCTTGCCGTCCGGATCGAGCACGCTGACCACGCTCCGCGGCGCGGTCTCGACGATCGAGATCCGGTACTGCTCCGGCTTGTCCTTGTCCTCGTCCGTCTTCCAGAACATCAGCTTGGCGAGCCAGCTTTCCTTGCGGTCCTTGCGTGCCATCGCAGCGTCGGGATCGGCGAAGCGGACGTAATAGATGCCCTTCGAGCGATCGCGATCGACGACCGTGAAGCCGCTGCGATCGAGCGCAAGCCCGACGCGGCGCCACGCGCGGTCGAACGGATCGTCGACGGTCAGCGTCGAGACGCCGTCGCTGCCCTTTTCCAGCCGCGCGTGCGGGGCTGCGGCGGCAATCGCAGCAGGCGAGGTCTCGGCAACCGCCTGCGCGCGCGGCGTGCCGAAGCGCGTCATCAGCCGCGCCAGCATCTCGGCCTCGAGGCCGGGGTCCGGCGGCATCGGCGCCCAGGTGAATCCGGCCGGCGCCACGTTGTCGATCTTGGTCGTCGGCACCTGCTCCATCCCGCGATGCGAAACGAAGATCTCGACGGTGCCGGGCGCGCTGCCGCGCTCGATGCGCGTGCGGAACTTGTCCCGCTTGTAGGTCGAATAGAACGCATCGACGTACTTGCCGACGTACTTGCGGAGCGGATCCTGGGGAATGTCCGCCCGGTTCTCCGCCCAGTCGGTCTCCATGATCCCGAGGTCCGGGTGCTCGGTCGCGATCACGAAGCCGGTGTCGGTCCAGAACTTGCGCACCGTGGCCCAGGCCTGCTCGGGCGTCGCCTTGACGACCAGCCAGCGCTCGTTGCCCTCGCGCGCGATGCGCGCATCGCCGTCGGAGACCGGCAGCACGTCGGTGGCCGCGGGCTGCGTCGCGCCGCGCGCCGCGAGCCCGGACGCAGTCGTGACCGAGTACCGGTCGTCGTACTTCGGCGTCGCGAGGTCGGGCGGGATCTCGAGCGAAGGCGCCGCCTCCGCCGACTTGTAGTCGATGCGCTTGCCGATCGTCGCGATCGACTCGCAGCCGCCGAGCGAGGACAGCAGCAGTGCGGCGAGCAAAGGCGCCAGGAAGGACTTGTATCGATTCATTGCAGGTGACCTCTAGCCGACGCAGCCGGCCTCGCGAAGCGCGGCGCGAACCGCGTCATGATGTTGCGGCGACAGCGGCGTGAGCGGCAGCCGCAACTCGTTGTGGATCAACCCCATTTCGGCGAGCGCCCACTTGACGGGGATGGGATTGGACTCGATGAACAACCGTGCGTGCAGGCCCATCAGCCGCGCATTGCGCTCCCGGGCGCCGGCCACGTCACCGGCGAGCGCCGCCGCACACATCTGCGACATCGCCCCGGGCGCAACGTTCGCCGTCACCGATATGACGCCATCGCCGCCGAGAAGCATATAGGGAAGCGCGGTGTCGTCGTTGCCGGAATAAAGCCCGAACTCGCGTCCGGCCAGCCTCCGGCGCAACTCGACGTGACGGACGAGGTCGGAGGTCGCGTCCTTGAGCCCGACGATGCCCGGGACTTCGGCCAGCCGCAGCACCGTGTCGTTGGCGAGATCGGCAACCGTGCGGCCCGGGACGTTGTAGAGCATCAGCGGGACGTCGACCGCTTCGGCGATCGCCCGGAAATGGCGATAGAGCCCTTCCTGCGTCGGCTTGTTGTAGTAGGGCACGACCGACAGGCAAGCGGCCGCGCCGACGCCCTTCGCGTAGCGCGTCAGCGCGATCGCCTCGGACGTCGAGTTGGCCCCGGTGCCGGCGATGATCGGGATGCGCCCTGCCGCGTGCTCGACCGCGGTGCGGATCAGCTCGCAGTGTTCATCGAAGTCGACCGTCGGCGACTCGCCGGTGGTGCCGACGATGACGATCCCCGACGTGCCGTTCGCGACGTGGAAATCGATCAGCCTGCGCAGCGCCGGAAGGTCGAGGGCGCCGGCGGGCTGCATCGGCGTGACGATGGCACAGAGGCTGCCTTTGAGCATGAAGGGCCGTCGGGAAAATGACGGATTCTACCCGATTCGCCCCTCCTGCCCAGCCGCGGCGGCGCGCGACGGCGCGCCGCATCGCTGCGACTACTTGCCGCCTCCGGTCCCGCCGGGACCCGATCCCGGCGCCACGCCCGTGCTCGGCCGCCGTACCGCGCCCACGCTGCGTCCCACCTTCGGCTCGGGAGGCAGCGTGACCCCGCGCTCCTTCGCGCGGGCCTGCATGGCCGCATGATTCTCGGTGCGGATACGCTCGCGCTCCTGCAGCGTCTTGGCTGCGCGCATCTTCGCCTGGTAGGCATTGCGCTCGTCGGGCGTCATCAACTGGTAGCCATAGATCCTCTGCTCGCGCATCTGTTCGCGCATCTGTTCGCGCGTCAGCGGCTGTGGGGCCGATTTCGGTGTGGCCGGCGCCTGAGCAGCGGCCATGCCCGCCGCCAGCGCGAGTGCCGCGGCGACGCCAATCACATTCAGTCGGTGTGCTTTCATCCAATGCTCCAGTGGTTTTCGGGGCGCCGGCGGCGCAACGCTCGAGGCTCGAATCCGAGCTGCGTCGGGCCCTGGCGGCATGCCTGGCCGCAACGCGCGGTCCAAGTCCATGCCGCGAGCATAAACGATTCCGATCCCGTCGACTTGACGCCGGTCAACGAGTCGCCGCCGGCGGCCATCGCGCTTCGGGTCATGGCGCGAGGAGCGGCGGCCACGCGCGGGCCCTGCCCAGGGCTGCGATCCGCTGTACGACGGCCGGACGCGGCGGGCCGATTTCGCCCTGCTCGAACGCCACGACCGTGAGCCGCCCGCGAACGCACTCGAGCAGCTCGCCGGGTCGCAGCAGGAAATCGGGACTCGACGGGCGTCCGTGTCGCTCGTTCCCGGCAGCGAAGGTTTCGTAGAGCAGCACACCGTCGGGCGCGAGCGCGGCGAGCAACGTGTCGATCAGCGGACGATGCAGGTAGTTGGTGACGACGATCGCATCGAAGCTGCGGTCCGCAAACGGCCACGGTCCGGCCTCGAGGTCGGCACAGTGCGTACGTACGCCGGCCACGCCCTCCAGCGCGGCGAGCGCGGATGCATCGCGATCGACAGCGGTGACCTCCGCAGCGCGCGCCGCGAACATGCGCGAATGTCGCCCGCGCCCCGCCGCGAGGTCGAGGACCTGTGCGCCCGCGCGGACGAGGTGGGCGTAGCGGGCGACCCAGGGCGACGGCGGGAGATCGGTGGTGATCATGGGCATCGTGGTCTCACGGGTGGCAGGCCTCGGGCGCGGATCCGTGCGGTCGGGCGATGTCGCGGCGGGCGACAGCGTGGACCGTCGCTGTCAGCGCCCTCCCCTCCGGGCGCGCGCGGTTTCGGCGCGTGGCCTCGGCGTATCGCGTCCGCTGCGCACCGGCGCCGCGCATTCGCGCGCCGCCTCGGCGGCGATCCAGCGCAAGAACGCCGCGACGTCGTCGCGGTCACCCGCGCGCGGCGCGACGATGGCGAAATAGCTGCGGGTCGACTCGTATTTGCGGGCGAACGGCGCGACCAGCCGGCCGTCGCGCAGATGCTCGGCGATCATCGGCAGGCGGCCCAGCGCGACGCCCTGGCCGCCGACGGCCGCCTGGATCACCTGGTCGTAGAGCCGAAAGCGTAACGACCCCGCGGACCGGAGACCGGGCTCGCCGTTCGACGCCAGCCAGCTTCTCCAATCGAGCCAGGGCGTGCGTCCCTCGGGCTCGTCGAAGTGCAGCAGGACGTGGCGCGCGAGATCCGCCGGCACGCGCAGCGGCTCCCTGCCGCGCGCGACCTTCGGGCTCACAACCGGGGTCAGGCGCTCGCCGAACAGGCGCACGGCATTCGCCGGTGCGCCGCTGTCGGGCAGGTAGCGCACGGCGATGTCGACGTCGCCGCGGGCGAGATCGACGACCCGATCGTCGGCCGAGACGTAGACCTCGACCGCCGGCTGCTCGGCGCGAAACGAGGCCAGGCGCGGGATCATCCACAGCGAAGCGAACGACACCGTCGTCGACAGCGTGAGACCCGGCGACCGGGTGCCGCCGCGCGCGCGCTCGGCGGCCGATGCCAGCGCGTCGAGCGCCTCGGTGATCGACCGGTGGAACGCGGCGCCGGCAACCGTCAGCGCCAGCGCGCGGTGACGTCGCTCGAACAGCGGGGCGCCGAGTGCCTCCTCGAGCGCCTTGATCTGCCGGGACAGCGCCGACTGGGTGACGAACAGCTCCTGCGCCGCAAGCGTGAACGAGAGCCGGCGGCCGGCGGCCTCGAAGCCGCGGAGGAAGTCGAGCGAAGGCAGGCTGCGCAGCGTCTTATGCATTCCTGCAAGTCATGCGATGGATTCCGAATGAGCGTTTGAGCGGCGACGAAGCTCACCGCAGAATGGTCCTCACCGGCACCGTGCTGCGGCTCCGCATCGCGGGTGCCGGGATGAATCATACGCATGTGAAAGGAGCTTTGCCATGGCCCGCTTCGAAACCGGAACCGTCGTACGCCTCGGCTCGCGCGAGGCGATCACGCTGACCGACATCCGCGGCGCGACGCTGCGGGTCACGCGCGGGGCCCTGTGGGTGACGCAGCAGGGCGATCGCCAGGACATCGTGCTGCGGATAGGTGACAGCTGGGCCGTCGAGCGCGACGGCGGCACGGTCGTCGAGGCGCAGGGCGACACGACTTTCTCCATGGTCGCGCCGTACGGCGCAGCGCCGATCAGGCGTCCCGCAAGGACGGCCCGGGTGTCGCGGCTCCTCGGTGCGATCGCAGCGTGGCTGCACGCGCCCCAGCGCAATGGCGTTCCCTACTTCTGACCGCAGCGAGCGGGACGCTCGTGCACCGATCCCCGCCGCCCGCGTCGTGAACCGGGCCGGGCCTGACCTGGCCCGACCCGGGGTTCCTACTTCCGGAACGCGACCTGGCCGTTCTTCGCGATGACGTGCACCGTGTCGCCCGCGGCGAAATGGCCGCCGAGGATCTCCTTCGCCAGCGGATTCTCGATCTGCTGCTGGATCGCGCGCTTCAGCGGCCGTGCACCGTAGACCGGATCGAAGCCCGCCTGGGACACCGCGT
>DAHUXO010000094.1 GCA_027307095.1 Betaproteobacteria bacterium
TCGCGGTCGCGCTGTTCCAGCTCGCCGCGAGCGAAGGCCACGCGTTTTCGAAGACGGTGCTGCAGCGGTTGCCGGGCGTCCCGGGCATGCTCCCCGAATGCATGCGCCCGGTGGCGCCGCCGGAGCCGCTGGTCGCCGAGGCCCCGGACGAGGGTCCCGATCCCTTTGCCGACCTGCCGCCATGGAAGCGGAAGGTCGCCGACCTGGTCACGCAGCTCGCGCCGCGCTACGGCATCGAGCCGCGGCTGGCACTCTCAGTGATCGCCGTCGAGTCGAACTTCGATACGTTCGCGCGATCGGTCAAGGACGCGCAGGGGCTGATGCAGCTCCTGCCCGAGACCGCGCAGCGCTTCAAGGTGCGCAATCCCTTCGACATGCGCGACAACGTGCGCGGCGGGCTTGCCTACCTGCGCTGGCTGCTCGCGTACTACCGTGGCGAAGTGACGCTGGCGGCAGCTGCGTATAACGCCGGCGAGAAGGCGGTCGACCGCTACGGCGGCGTTCCCCCCTACCGCGAGACCCGCGACTACGTGCGACGGGTGGTGAAGCTGTTCCGCAGCGACTATCATCCCTACGATGCCAACCTGGTGACGCCGTCGTTGGTCGCGGCGCACCTCGACGGAGAATCGAAGTGAACGCAGGTCCGGGTCGGGCGGCACGCTTTCTGGCGGCAATCCTGGCGCTGTCCGCGATGGCCGCACACGCCGCCGACATCCGGGACACCATCGCACGCGTCAAGCCCTCGATCGTCGCGGTGGGGACCTTCGAGCGGACCCGTTCGCCGCAATTCGAGTTCCGGGGAACCGGCTTCGCCGTCGGCGACGGCACGACGATCGTCACCAACGCTCACGTGCTGCCCGGCGTGCTCGACGCTGCGAGCGAGGAAAACATCGCGATCCTCCTGCCCGGCCCCGGCAACGACACTGCGCAGGCGCGCATGGCGAAGCGCGTCGCGGTCGACGCCAGCAGCGATCTCGCGCTGCTGAAGATCGACGGCGCGCCGCTGCCGCCGCTCAAGCTGCGCGATTCCGATACCATCCGCGAAGGGCAGTACGTGCTGATGACGGGATTCCCGATCGGTGCGGTGCTGGGGCCCTTTCCCGCGACGCACCGCGGCATGATTTCGGCGATCACGCCGATCGCGATTCCACAAGGCAATGCCGCGCAGCTCAAGTCCGCCGTCGTCCGCAGGCTGACCGCCGGCAGCTTCAAGGTATTCCAGCTCGACGCGACCGCCTATCCCGGCAACAGTGGCAGCCCGATCTACGATCCGGACACCGGGGAGGTCATCGGCATCGTGAACATGGTGCTCGTCAAGCGGACGAAGGAGGCCGCATTGACGGACCCCAGCGGGATCACCTACGCGGTGCCATCGAGCCACCTCGAGGAATTGCTACGCAGCGCCAAGGGCGCCAAGTAAAAGCAGAGGCGCAAAACCAGGGCCAAAACCAGGGACGGACCACGTTTTCCGTTCGGAAAACGTGGTCCGTCCCTGGTTTTCTATTCTTCGTCGTGGCGCAGCGCCTTCGACGCCAAGTGCCAGGCGAGCAGGTGGGGCGGCATCTTGAGCCAGTGGCCACGGACATAGAGCGCGCGCCGCGCCCAGCGCGTCGCCGCACGCGCACTGGTCGGACGCAGCGCGGGCCCCAGCAGCGAATCCATCAACGGGCGTACCGGAAACGCCGGCGCGAAGCCTGCGGCTGCCTCGAGGACCTCCACGGGAATGGGGGTCCGATGGATCCGCGACGACCATCGCAGCGCGTAATGGAGCATCCTGCCGAGCTCGAGCTCGTCGGCGCGCGACAGCAGCGCCGTCCAGAACGCGTCGTCGACGCCGAAATGGCGGACCAGCGCATCGAAGTCGACCAGGTCGCGCGGAGCGTGGCGGAACTCCTCGTCGTGAAAGAGGTGCGTCGCGCAGTGCACGACCATGTCGGTGGGCGCGAGCACGGCGAACCCCGGCGGATCGGCCAGTGGAATCGCAGCGTCCAGCAGCAATGCGGAGTCGGGATGCGCACGCGCAGTCTCCGGGACGATCGCGTGGTGCACGTCGAGGACGGTCAGCCGCTTGACGTGCTGCATCGGCGGCAGCTCGTGCATCCACTTCCGGTAGTAGCGCTGGTCGTCGGGGTGATGATGGGTCGTGACGAATCCGGACTGCATCAGCAACGACTCCGCCTCGGGCAGCTTCGACTTGGGAACGAGAATGTCGATGTCCGACAGCAGCCGGCCGCCGGCAGGCGGGAGTTGCGCGAGCAGGTAGGCGGCTCCCTTGAGCAGGACGACGGAAGAGCCCAGGGGTCTGAGCGCGCGCGCGATCTCGCGGACCTCGCGTCGGACCGCGCGCTGCTGGGCCTTCGACTCGACGCTCGCGCCGACGAGGTGCCGGCGCGGCGCCTCCGGCACCTCATCGAGCAGTCCGCGCGCTTCGAGTCGCCAGGCCAGCGTGCCCAGCAGGTTGGCCTCGCGTGCGCGCCTGACGAGCTCTTCCCAGTGGGGATACCGGTCGGAGCCGACGGCGCTGACGTCGCCCAGGGTCTCGGCGAGCAGGTCTGCGGGTGGCGAAGGCACCGCGGTGGTCAAAGCGGCCGGGCGAGGGTGTCGAACGCGTCGATCGCAGCCTCGAGATCTCCGCCGTACGAGAACTCGAAGGATTCACTCGCGTCGACGAAGTCGGCCAGGACCTCGAACCCGCGGCGGCCATGCATGCTGTAGTTGAACGCGTTCGCCAGGACCTGCATGAATGCTGCGCCTTTCGACAGGGGCTCCAGCTTCGTCGCGACATCCGGCTTGTATCGCGGCAGCACGATCCAGCCAGGGACCGCCCGCTCGGTCGACCGGTCGACGCTGGCCAGGGGCGGACGCACGTGGGCGATCGACCCCTTGATCGTATCGTGTACGACCGCGCTCATGATCGCATCGGGCCAGAAACGTCCGATGATGTCGATCGACCGGTTCTTGAGGCTGATCGGACGCGGCAGCGGGATGACATCTCCCCGGTCCACGTCGATCAGCGTCATCTCGTCGGATAGCAGTCGCCAGCCGCGCGCGACAAGTGCGGCGCACAGCGTGCTCTTCCCGGATCCCGGCGGGGCGGGCAGGACCAATGCGCGGCCGGCCCGCTCGACCACCGCGGCGTGGATCATCAGGTACTGGTGACAATGCGAAGCGACGCACCAGTTCAGCCCCCACTCGAGCAGTGGAAACGCCTGACCTGCGGGAAGCGGCTGCACCGGGGGCGCTCCGTCGAATCCGAATTCCACCAGGGGCTTCAGCCAGCGCCGGATGCCGCCGGTGGAGCGTACCGCGACATGGAAGTCGGCGAACTCGCCGGAATCCGAAATCGGGTGTCCCGCGTAGACCGCCTCGACGGCCGACTGGACGAGTCGCGATGTCGACCAAATCTCGGCGACGAGCGGGCCCAGCGTGATTCGAAGCCCGGGCCCCTCCAGCCGCTGCCGGATGTCGACGGGTGACAGGTCGCCGACGATCAAGCCGGATCGCAGGCGGCCAGTTCGAGGCCTGCCATCTCGGTCAGCGCCTCCTCGACGTTGGGCGCGAGAAGCCGGGCGTCGGGAATCCCGGCGGCATCTGCCACGACCTGGAGCAGGGCAGGCAGCTCGATTCCCGACGGGTGGGTGAGGAGGGCGATGAGCACCTTGCCGCCCAAGGGCGCGAGATGGTGGGTGTTACCCGTGGCGTCATCGTATACGACAAGCTCGTCGTCCCACTCGCGCCAGGCGATCGCTTGCGGCGCGACCGCGCGCCAGGGTGCAGCTCGGCTCATCGTGGGGAGTGCTGCGGAACGCCGTGCAATGCCTGGATCGGGGTTCCCCGATCAGGCCATCGTCGACTGCAGGTAGGCGACGGCTTGGCTCGCGCCCCAGCGCACACCTGCGGTCGGCGTGAAGTAACCAGGGGAGCCGACGATGCTGTTCCAGATCTGGCGCACCGTCGTCTGGCTGAGATACGGCGTGCGTCCGGATGCGGCGTTCAGCAGCGCGGCCGCGCAATACCGCCCCAGTTGTGCGTATCCGCCTCCGCCCGCGCTACCGTTCAGCACGTCGAGCATCGTCGCGGTTCGGGCGAAGACGTGCCCTCCGAAGCCCGTGGTCGTGGACTCGAAGATCGTCGCCTGCTGGGTGCCGCCGGTAGGCTGAGTTCCGGAGTTCGAGGTGTTGAGGGGCGAGTAGAACCCTGTGCCGCTCGAGGAGCTGCTCGTCGAACCGGTGGCGCAGTAGGGACTGGGCCAGTAGGGCGTGTTCGCCCAGGTCTGGCACGATTGTCCGTACTGCTGGTACGAAAGGCCGCCTTGGGTCGCGCTGTTGAATTGGGTGGAGGCGAACGCCGAGGCCGTGGGACCGACGTTGCCTCCCGCCAGGACCGGACGGCTCAGGACTGTCATCAGCACGGTGCCCGATGCCAGGCTTCCCTGCAGCAGTCTGCGCCGCGCATCGGATGCCGGCGCAGCGCTCCCCGCGGATGCCTCCGCCTTGGGCGCGTCCTTTCCGGTCGGCGATTCGGGATACGTAGCCATTCAGAAACAGCAAAGCAAGTGTCGTTCCATTCCAGACATTTCCAATTCACACATTGCAAATCAATAACTTGCGCCAAGACACGATTCCGGATTTACGGGGAATATTCCGCGAATGTAAAGCAGACCGACATGAAGCGGGCCGGGCGGGCTCGGTTCCCCGGCCGATACCGATTCGCCGATAATAGCGCGCGAGCACCTCCGCGTAGCGTCCGGGCCGACGATCGTCGGATCGAACCGCTGCCCAAGTCAATCCATCGCGGGACTCCGGGCCCCGCGTCCCATTTTCGCGGCCAGGGTTTCCCGACCGCCGGCGGCGGCGACACATCTTGATCCTTCTCGTTTGGCTGAAAATCGTGGTCAAGGTTCTGGTCCTGCCGCCGACCGGCCCGCTAGTGGTCGCCCTGGTGGGATTGGCCGTCGCCGTGCGGCGGCCTCGCCTCGGCCGCCGGATCGCGTTCGGTGGCATTGCGCTGCTGCTCGTGCTCGCGATGCCCGCTGTCGCCGGCTTCCTCGTCCGCTACATCGATGCGACGCCCGCGTTCGATGCGACCCGTCCGACCAACGCCCAGGCGATCGTGATTCTCGGCGGAGGCGCGCGCCGCCAAGCGCCTGAATACGGCGGTGCGACGCTGTCGACGCTCTCGCTCGAGCGCGTCCGCTACGGCGCGCGGCTCGCGCGGCTCACCCGGCTTCCGGTGCTGGTGTCCGGAGGTCCGGTCGGAAAAGACGACCCGGCCGAGGCGCTGCTGATGCGCGACGTGCTGACTCGCGAATTCGGCGTGCCCGTGCGCTGGGTGGAAGTGAAATCGCGCAACACGCACGAGAACGCCGTCGATTCGGCCGCGATCCTCAAGGCCAGCGGCATCACGCGCGTGCTCCTCGTCGTGCACAGCTTCGACGTCCCGCGTGCGCGCGCCGAGTTCGAGGCGGCAGGCATCGACGCGATTCCCGCGCCGACCGGCATCCCGCCCGTGTCGCCTGCCGAAGCGGGCGATTTCCTCCCGAGCCCGTCCGGGCTGCAGGAGAGCTACTGGGCGATCTACGAGATCCTCGGCGGCGCGCTCTATCGGGTGATGTACCGCGAGCCTGCTACCTGAACGCGCTGCAATCGGCGGGATGGATCGTGCAGGGCCTACTTGAAGGTCCGCCGGTAGACCAGCGACACGCCGCTGACCGCGCCGGCTTCCGCGCGCACCGTCACGCTGTGCGACAGCGCGTACTCGAGTCGCAGCGCGCTGGTCGCGAGTGACAATCCCTGCTCGTAGCCCAGCGTCAGGCGGTCGGACAGTCGCTTGCCGAGCACGACGACCTGGCTCGCCGTGCCGGTGGTGCCCGCCGCGCCGACACTTTGCAGCGAGATTTCGTCGAGGCCGAAGCGCTGTGCGATCTGCGCCGACAGCGGCTTGCCGCCGCGCCCCAGCAGCAGCGCCGAGGCGGCCGAGAGCGCGGCGTAGTCGGCGCGCCCGGATGCGCTCAAGCCCTGGCCGGTGACGAGCCAGGCGAGGGCTTCGTTCTCCGCCACCGCGGGATTCGATGTGACGCGCACCTGCGGCACCTTGACCGTCCCGGTCAACTGGACGCCCGCTTCGACGGCGAGGTTCTTGCGCAACGCGACGACGTCGAGCGCGGGATTGTCCAGCGCACCGTCGAAGATCACCTGGCCGCGATCGATCGTCAGGCGCTGTCCGAACGCGTAATAGGTGCCGTTGACGGCCCGGATCGTCCCGCGTCCGAGCAGCGTGCCGTTGGCCGCTGTCGAGACCTTCACCTTGCCCGCGAGACGCGCATCGAGACCTTCGCCGGAGAACGTCATCGCCGGACCCAGGTCGACGTCGACATCGAGGCTGAGCGGAAAGTCGCGCAGTCCCGCATCGCGCTCTCCGGGTCGAGGCGCGCCCTTGACCACGATGTCGGCTGCGAGGCGGCCGGTGGGCGTGGCCTCGTATTCGACGTGCCCCTCGACGATGCGGACGCTGCCCGCCAGCGCGAGCTTGCGATTCGTCAGGTGCAGCGTGCCGTCGCCGTCGAGCACCAGGCGCAGATCGGGCCGGTTGGCGACGCGAAAGCGCCGCGCTTTCCACGTGACGCTCGTGCCCGCCGCGCTCGCCGCACCCGGCAGTGCGATGTTCCCGGTCGCGGTGAAGCTGCCGTCGCCGCCCGCGAGCTCGAGCTCGTCGAGGGCAATGCCGGTCGGGGCGAGGTGTGCGCGCAACCGGCCTTTGCTCAGGTTGATGCCGTATTGCGGCGCGTCGATGCGCAGCGCGTCGCCCGCGACCGATCCGGACCACAGGGGCTCGGCGAGCGTACCGCGGGCTGCGACGTCGATCGTCGCCTTGCCGTCTACGGCAGCGCTGGTGCCGACCCA
>DAHUXO010000007.1 GCA_027307095.1 Betaproteobacteria bacterium
GACCTGACGCTCACGCTGTCGCCCCTCGACCTCGTCCCGTTTCTCGCCGACCCGCGGCGCTGGAACGAGTTCGTGGTCGAGGAAGGCGACGTGCAGCTGGGCGGGGCGCTGAAGGACATCGCCGCGACGCTGCCATGGTTCGTCGAGAAGCTGTTCGCACGGGCGCTCGGGCCGATTGTCGGCCAGCGCGTCGCCGACGCCGGGCGCAGGGTGCTCGGGATGCCGGAATACGTGGCGTCGCGCGTGGCGGCGAATGTCGGCAGCTATGCACGCGACGAGGCGCAGCTGCTCGCGCATCCCGCCGAGATGCGCGAATTCACTGCGCAGAGTGAGGCGCTGGTGCCGCGCGTCGACGCGCTCGGCGCCCGCATCGCGGCGATCGAAGCGCAGCGTGGTGCGACCGGGAACCCGGGCAAGGGCCGGGCCGGGTGACCCTGCTCCAGCCGGCCCCCCTCGCGGAGCCCGGGCCGCGCTTCGTGGCGTAACCGACCGGAAGCCGCGGGCGGGGGCCGGGCGGGCGAACCGGAAGGTGGGCTCCGAACGGCGCCCGTTAGAATAGGGCATGCGGCTTGGTCGCCTCGCCCGGATCGTCATTGTCGCGCTCAAGCACGGTCTCGACGATTTCGCGTTCGACCACCCGCGCCTGCGCCTGCTGCGCCCGCTCGTTCGCGGCCCGCTGTTCTGGCGCGACCTGTCCGCGCCGAGGGCCGTGCGCCTGCGCCGCGCCCTGGAGGACCTGGGCCCGATCTTCATCAAGTTCGGGCAGATGCTGTCGACGCGGCGCGACCTGCTGCCCACCGACATCGCCGACGAGCTCGCGCTGCTGCAGGATCGCGTGCCCCCCTTCCCCTCGGTCGAGGTCGAGGCCACGATCACGCGCGTCTTCCGCAAGCCGCTCGCCCAGGTCTTCAAGTCGTTCGACCTGACGCCGGTGGCGAGCGCCTCCGTCGCCCAGGTCCATTTCGCCGATCTCCCCGACGGGACGCCGGTCGCGGTCAAGGTGCTGCGCCCGCGGATCGCGGACGTCATCGAGCACGACCTGGCGCTGATGCAGACCGGGGCCTCGCTGGTCGAGCGGCTGTGGCGCGAGGGCAAGCGGCTGCGCCCGCGCGATGTCGTCGCCGAGTTCGACCGCACGATCCACGGCGAGCTCGACCTGATGCGCGAGGCTGCGAACTGCTCGCAGCTGCGCCGCAACTTCCTGCGCTCGTCGCTGCTGCTCGTCCCCGAGATCCACTGGGACTGGACGTCGACCGAGGTGCTGGTGATGGAGCGCATGGCCGGCATCCCGATCGGCCGCATCGGCGAGCTCACCGGGGCGGGCATCGACCTGAAGCGCCTGGGGCGTGCCGGCGTCGAGATCTTCTTCACGCAGGTGTTCCGTGACGGTTTTTTCCACGCCGACATGCATCCGGGCAACATCTTCGTCGCCGTCGACCCGGCGAACCACGGCAAGTATGTCGCGCTCGACTTCGGAATCATGGGCACGCTTTCGGAGCGCGACAAGAGCTACCTCGCGCAGAATTTCCTGGCGTTCTTCAGGCGTGACTACCACCGGGTCGCCACCGCGCACATCGAGTCGGGCTGGGTGCCGCCCGACACGCGCGTCGACGAGCTGGAAGCCGAGATCCGCGTCGTCTGCGAGCCGATCTTCGATCGCCCGCTGAAGGAGATCTCGCTGGGCCGCGTGCTGGTCCAGCTGTTCCGGGCATCGCGCCGCTTCAACGTCGAGATTCAGCCGCAACTGGTCCTGCTGCAGAAGACACTGCTGAACGTCGAAGGGCTGGGGCGCCAACTCGACCCCGACCTCGACCTGTGGGTGACAGCGAAGCCGTTCCTCGAGCGCTGGATGCAGGACCAGATCGGCCTGCGCGCGCTGCAGCGCCGCCTCGAAGCCGAGGCGCCCTACCTGGTCGCCGCGCTGCCCGAGCTGCCGCGCCTCCTGCACCAGAAGCTGGCGGCGCCGCCGGCCGCCTCCGACTTGGCGCTGAAGGAGCTGGCACTGGCCCAGAAGTCGCGCAACCGCTGGCTCGGCGCCATCGCGGTGCTGCTCGCCGTCGTCATCGCGCTGCTGCTGCGGCAGGGGACGCGGTGAGAATCCGCTACAATCCGCCGCGCAATCCGGCCCATACCTGAAGGAGTAACACGCCCTTGGCGCTACTCGACATCAAGGGTGTCACGCGGCGTTTCGGCGATTTCACCGCCGTCGACAATGTCAGCCTCTCGATCGAGGCCGGCGAGTTCTTCACGCTGCTCGGTCCATCGGGCTGCGGCAAGACGACGTTGTTGCGGATGATCGCCGGCTTCGACTTGCCCGACGCGGGACGGATCCTGCTCAATGGCGAGGATCTCGCCGACCGGCCGCCGGAGCTGCGCCCGGTGCGCACGGTGTTCCAGAGCTACGCGCTGTTCCCACACATGACGGTCGAGGGCAATGTCGCCTTCCCGCTGCGGATGGCGAAAGTGGCCGCCGCCCTGCGACCTGCGCGCATCAAGGCCGCCCTCGAGGACGTGCGGCTCGTCGGTTTCGACAAGCGCTATCCGCACGAGCTCTTGGGCGGGCAAAAGCAGCGCGTCGCCATCGCGCGGGCGCTGGTCACGCATCCGACGATGCTGCTGCTGGACGAACCCCTGGCAGCCCTCGACGCCAAGCTGCGCGAGGAGCTGCAGATCGAGCTCATCAACCTGCAGAAGGAGGTCGGCATCGCGTTCGTCTACGTGACGCACGATCAGACCGAGGCGCTCGCGCTGTCGCACCGGATCGCGGTGATGAACCGGGGCCGGGTCGAGCAGCTCGACGAGCCCTCGCGCATCTACGGATTCCCCCAGACGAAGTTCGTCGCCGATTTCATCGGGCAGTGCAACCTCTACTCGGGACCGGTGACCGCCAACGCCGGAGGCGTCGTGACCATCGATGTCGCGGGCCTCGGCCCGGTGCGCGTCGCGGCGACATCGTCGATCGCGCCCGGCGCCAGCGGAACCGTCGCGCTGCGCCCAGAGAAGACCCGCATCGCGGCGGGCGCAGCGCAGGACACGCCCGACAACCATTACCGGGGCACGATCGCCGCGCTTCGCTACATGGGTGATGTCACCGTCTACATCGTCGAGACGCCAGGAGGAACTCGCATCGAGGCGCTGCTTGCCAATTCGCAGAGCGGTCGCGCGAAGTTCTTCGAGGTGGGCGACGCGGTCGAGATGAGCTGGCCCGTCGATGCCGGCCATTTCCTCGCGGAATAGCCCCGCCATGGACGCCTTCACGCCGGCGACCGGCGGCGGGGACTGACCGCGATGCCGGCGCGGCGCCCGACCCGGCTGGCGAAGTGGCTGATCAGCGGGCCGCCGCTGCTCTACCTGCTCGTGTTCTTCGCGGCGCCGACGCTGATCATGGTGCTGGCGTCGTTCCGCTCGCCCGGCGAGTTCGGTGGCCTCGCCCCCCTCGTCGACGCGGCGGGCAAGCTCGACATCAACGTCGACAGCTACGTGCGGTTCTTCACCGAGCCCGTCTTCTTCCAGGTGTTCGTGAAATCCGCGTGGTACGCAGCGCTGACGACGGTGATCTGCCTGCTGCTCGCCTATCCGCTGGCAAGCCTGATCGCCAGGAGCGGCAAGAAGCATCGCGACCTCCTGCTGCTGCTGGTGATCCTGCCGTTCTGGAGCAATTTCCTGATCCGGATCTATGCGTGGATGATCATCCTCGGCCCCAACGCCGCGCTCGCGAAGCTCGTCAACCGCGTGCTGGCTGCCTTCGGCGCCCAGCCGGTGCCGCTGCTGTTCAGCTCGTTCGCCGTCCTGGTCTGCCTCGTGTACGTCAGCCTGCCGTTCATGGTTCTGCCGCTGTACGCGAACCTCGAGAAGCACGACCAGGCGCTGCTCGACGCGGCGCAGGACCTCGGCGCCAACGCCTGGCAGCGCTTCTGGCGCATCACGTTCCCGCTGTCCTTGCCCGGCGTCTACGCGGGCGCCGCTCTCGTGTTCATCCCGGCGCTGGGGATCTTCGCGATCCCCGACATCCTGGGCGGCCCCGACGACACCCTGATCGGCAACCTGATCAAGCAGCAGTTCCTCGAGACGCGCGACTGGCCTTTCGGCAGCGTGCTGTCGATCATGCTCACCCTCGCCGCGTTGGTGCTGGCGGGGACGGCCGCCTGGATCGGGCGCCGCAGCGCCGGGGACTCGCGTGCGTAGGGGCTCGCCCTGGCTGTGGACGGCGGCTCTCGTCGCCTATGCCTTCCTGTACCTGCCGCTGCTGATTGTCGTCGTCTACTCGTTCAACGACTCGCGGCTCAACGCCGAGTGGGTCGGCTTCACGCTCGACTGGTACCGGAAGCTCTTCGCCGACGGCGACATGATCTCGGCAGCCGGCAATTCGCTCGTGATCGGCATCACCGCGAGCCTCGCGTCGACGGTGCTCGGCACGATGGCCGGCATGGCGATGCACCGCTACCGGCTGCGCGTGCTGCCGATCCTGATCCTGGCGCCGATCGCGATCCCCGAGATCCTGACCGGCGTCAGCCTGCTGATATTCTTCGTCCTGCTGAACTTCACGCTCGGGCTGATGTCCGTCGCGCTGGCCCACATCGCATTCTGCGTCGGCTTCGTCGCCATCGTCGTGCGAGCGAGGCTCGCCGGCATGGACGAGTCGCTGACCGAGGCGGCACGCGACTGCGGGGCTTCGCCGGGCCGCGCGTTCCGCTACGTGACGCTGCCGCTGATCATGCCGGGCGTCATCGCCGGCGCGCTGATGGCGTTCACGCTGTCGATCGACGATTTCGTGATCACGTTCTTCACCGCCGGCGCCGGGACCGTGACCTTGCCGCTGCAGATCTATTCGATGATCAAGATATCGGTCACCCCCGAGGTGAATGCGGTGTCAACGCTGCTGATGCTCCTGACGTTGCTGCTGATCATCGCTGCCGCCAAGCTTTCCCCCTCCATCCTGCGTTCGAACCAGGAGACCTGACCATGAACTTCCGCGCCATCGCCGCCCTCCTCGCCGCCACGGTGGCGCTCGCCGCCCCCGCCCACGCCAAGGACGAGCTGCACCTTTACAACTGGAACAACTATATCGCCCCGGAGACGATCAAGCGCTTCGAGGCCCAGTGCAACTGCGATGTCGTCCAGACGTACTACTCCGACAACGACGAGCTGCTCGCCAAGCTCGCAGCCGGCGCCAGGGGCTACGACATCCTGGTGCCGACCAGCAACGCGGTGCAGACGCTGATCGGCGGCGGGCAGCTGAAGCGCATCGACAAGACCGCGATCCCCAACATCAAGAACATCGATCCGGCCTACCTGAACACCCAGTTCGATCCTGGCAACCAGTATTCGGTGCCCTACGCGATGTCGACGACGATCATCGGCTACAACGACGTCAAGATGAAGGAGCTCGGGCTGCCGACCGACACCTGGGCGGTGATCTTCGATCCCAAGTACCTGCAGAAGGTCAAGGGGCGCGTCACCGTCCTCGACAGCGCGAACGAGCTGTTCGCCGCCGCGCTGAAGTACCTCGGCTATTCGGTCAACGACGTCGACCCCAAGCACTGGAACGAGGCGGCCGACGTGATCAAGAAGGCCAAACCGTACTGGGCCGCGTTCAACGCGTCGTCGTACATCAGGGAGCTGGCCACCGGCAACATCTGGCTCGTCCATGGCTACTCGAATGACATCTTCCAGGCGAACCAGGACGCGCAGGCCGCGCACCGCCCGTTCCACATCCTGCAGGGCATGCCGAAGCAAGGAGCCGTGCTCGCCGTCGACAACATGGTGATCCACAAGGACGCGCCCCGGCCCGATCTCGCGCTGCGCTTCATCAACTTCATGCTCGAGGGGCGCAATTCTGCGGACCTGACGAACCTGATCGGATCGGGCAACCCGAACATGGACGCGATCAGGTACATCCAGCCCGCGATCCTGAAGCTGCCGGCGGTGTTCCCGCCGAAGGACGTCCAGGCCAAGCTCGAGCAGCTGAAGGACCTGACGATCAAGCAGCGCCGGCTGCGCAACCAGCTCTGGACCGAGATCAAGGCGGCGAGGTAGCGTCCGCGCCCCGGCAGGCGGGGCGATGACCGGCTTGGCCGTGCCCGCAGCTTGAGTCATCTGCGCATTGGGCAGCGGGGCGGGGCCTGCCTGCGCGCTCGATGTGCGCAATCGCCGGCTTACGGGTCCCGGCGCGGCGGCGCTCGAGGACGCCCTGCAGTCGACGTTCCTGTCGGGCTCGCTTGCCGCGCCACCCGTGACAGCCGTCGCGCACGCTCGCGCTCGCCACGCCCTGCTCCGCTGCCCCCTGATAGGTCGGCGCCGACCCGCAGCCACGACCGGGTCCGTTCCGCATTAACACCGGGGCTGCGCCGGATTTCCGGATTGCGCGCGCGACGCGCGGCGCTCCATGCGCCGCATCGCCGGGCGCGCGGTGGCGGTTTCTCGCCAAGGGCGCCTGCGGCGCAGTCGTCGCAAGCGGGTGGGGCGGCAAGCGAGCCCGTCTGCCCCGTTCAGTTGCCGATGTCCTCGAGCGCCGACGCACCGGGACCCGCTCGACGACGCGGATGCGCCGCCGAAGCCCGGCGCGAGAGCCCGCCATCGTGCGCCTCGCGCGGAACTGCGCCGCGCGCTTCGCAATGATGCGCGAGTCTGGCGGCGCCGAACGCGCGCACGTGCGATCATGGGCGCATGGAACCGCCGCCTGCGCCGAGGCACACGCGCCTCCCGCACGTTCTCGCAGTGCTCTACGGCCTCGCGATCGTCTACGTCTCGCTGGAGCCGTTCGCGCCCTGGCTCGCGCCACCCCCGGGAACGCCTTTCTTCCTGCTCGAAGGCTGGCCGGCGCGCTGGACTCGCTACGACGCCGCGCTGAACATCGTGGCCTACGCGCCGTTCGGCTTCTTCCTCGCATTGCTCAGGCGCGGCGCAACGCCGGCCGCACGCGTCATCCAGGGCGCCGTCATCGGTGCGGTCCTCTCTTTCGCGATGGAATGGCTGCAGATGTACATCCCCCCTCGTGACGCCAGCCCGTTCGACCTGGCGATGAACAGCGGCGGCGCATTGCTCGGTGCAATGCTGGCGGCGTGGCTCGCGGGCCACGCCCCTGCGCGCAAGGTGCTCTACGACTTGCGGGCGCGCGCCTTCATCCCGGGGCACCTGGGCGACGTCGGTCTGGCACTGCTCGCACTGTGGCTGGTGGCCCAGATGAATCCGGGGATCCCGCTGTTCGCAGCCACCTTCGACGCCGATCGGCTGCCGGGCTATCCGGTACCGGCCCCGGTGCAGGACGGCGCGAGCCTGCTGATCCAGGCCGCGGCGAGCGCGTTCCACCTGCTGGGCGTGGGCCTGTTCGTCGCCCTGCTGCTGCGCAGGCGCGCGAGCGCCGGCATCGCCGTCCTGCTGCTGATCGGGGTCGCGCTGCTGCTCAAGGGCGCTGCCGGCGTCTGGCTGCTGAAACCTGCCGCGTGGGAGACCTGGATGAAACCCGGCGTGCTGATCGGCATCGCTGCCGGCGCGCTTCTGCTGCCGGTGGCAATCGGGCTGCCCCGTCCGGTGCAGGTCGCCGCTTGCGCGATCGCGTTGCTGTCGTCGCTGCTCGGCCCCGTGCTCGTGCCGGAAACCCTTTCCGCACGGGCCCCACTGACGCTGTTCGACTGGCATTACGGCCAGTTGCTGAATTACAGCGGCCTGACACGCAGCGCGCTCCTCGCCTGGCCACTGCTCGCGGCGGCGTGGCTGTTCGCGCTCGCCGGACATCCCGACTGGGGCATGCCTGCCGACGCGCGATAATGCGCATCCTTGCGCCGATATCCGACACCCGTCTCGATGAGCTACTACCGACACCACGTCTTCTTCTGCTGCAACCAGCGCCAGGCGCCCGAGAAATGCTGCGCGACCTCGAACGCGGGCGAAATGCAGCAATACGCGAAGAAGCGCATCAAGGAGCTGGGACTCGCAGGCAAGGGTAAGGTGCGGATCAACACGGCCGGCTGCCTCGACCGCTGCGAGGAAGGCCCGGTGATCGTCGTCTATCCCGAGGAAGTCTGGTACACCTACGTCGACCGCGACGACATCGATGAGATCATCGATCGGCACGTGATCGGCGGCCAGATCGTCGAACGCCTGCTCATATGACCCCGCGCCACACCGAGCGGCTGCTGCTCGGCGGCCCCGCGGGTATCATCGAGACGGTCATCGCGACTCCTTCGGCGCCGTTCCGGGGCATCGCGCTGATCGCGCACCCGCATCAGCTGCAGGGCGGGACGCTCGACAACAAGGTCGTGCAGACGCTGGCCAAGGTGTTCTTCGCGCTGGGGTACGTCGCGGTCCGGTTCAACTTCCGCGGCGTCGGGCAGTCGGCGGGATCGTTCGACGACGGCAACGGCGAGACCGAGGACGCGCTTGCCGTGCTCGAGCAGGTTCGCGCGAGGTCAGGCACTCACCTGCCCGTCGCGCTCGCGGGTTTCTCGTTCGGCTCGTTCGTGCAGACGCGCGTTGCGCAGCGGGTCGCCGTCGAGGGTCTGGTGCTCGTCGGCCCCGCCGTCGGGCGCTTCGCCATGGCCCCGGTGCCGGAAGAGACGATCGTCGTGCACGGCGAGCAGGACGACGTCGTGCCGCTGGCCGACGTGTTCGAATGGGCACGCCCGCTGCAGCTTCCGGTCGTCGTCTTTCCAGGTTGCGGACATTTCTTCCATGGCCGGCTGCCGCAGCTTGCGCGCGTCGTGACGTCGCTGTGGCCGCGCGCACCGGCGAACGCGGGCGCGTGAACGCCGCAGCAGTCGCCGATGCCGCGCTGGCGGCGCGACCTCCCGGGACACGACCGCCCGGTGCGCCGGTGCTGCGCGTCGATGGCCTGCGCAAGCGCTACGGCGACGCCGAGGTGGTCCGCGACCTCGGCTTCTCCATCGCGCGCGGCGAGTGCTTCGCGCTGCTCGGCCCCAACGGCGCGGGCAAGACCACGACGTTGCGCTGCTGTCTCGGCCTGATCGACCCGGACGGGGGATCGATCGAATTGTGCGGCAGGCCCGTGCCCGAGGCTGCGCGCGAGGCCCGCGTGCGCGTCGGTGTCGTGCCGCAGATGGACAGCCTCGATCCGGATTTCTCGGTGACCGAGAATCTGGTCGTCTATGGCGGCTATTTCAGGCTGCCGCGGCAGGTCATCGACGCGCGCATTCCGCGCCTGCTCGAATTCGCGGGACTGGCCGCCAAGGCGCAGGCGCAGATCCGCACCCTGTCCGGCGGCATGAAGCGGCGGCTGATGCTCGCCCGCGCGCTGGTCAACGATCCGGAGCTCCTGATCCTCGACGAGCCGACGACCGGGCTCGATCCCCAGGCGCGACACCTGATCTGGGACGGCCTGCGCCAGCTGCTGTCGCAGGGCAAGACGATCCTGCTGACGACGCACTTCATGGACGAGGCAGAGCGACTCGCGAACCGGCTCGCAGTCATCGACCACGGCTCGCTGATCGCGTGCGATACGCCGCGCGCGCTGCTCGTCGCGCACGTCGAGCCGGAGGTCGTCGAGGTGTACGGTGACGAGGCGAGGGCCTGGGCGCAGGCACATGGCCGCGCGCTGTCGGTCCGCCTCGAGCTGGCGGGCGACACCGCGTTCTGCTACGCGAGCGACGCCGCGCCGCTGCTCGCCGATCTCGCGACCCGCAGCGGCCTGCGCTACCTGCACCGCCCCGCCAACCTCGAGGACCTGTTCATCAAGCTCACCGGGCGCGAGCTGCGCGACTGACGATGGGCATTTCCAGCATTCGCGCGCACCCCGCATCCGCGCCTCGCCACTCCGCTGCGACCGAATGAACGCCTCGTCGACGCTCCGGATCCCCGTGCTGTCCGCGCGCTTCCTGCCCGTATGGCGGCGCAACCTGCTGGTATGGCGCAAGCTCGCGGTCGCGAGCATCCTCGGCAACATCGCCGACCCGCTGCTCTACATGCTCGCGCTGGGCTACGGCATCGGCTCGTTCATCGGCGAGGTGAACGGGATGCCCTATGTCGCATTCATCGGCACCGGCATGGTGTGTCAGAGCGCGATGTTCACCGCGAGCTTCGAGGGCATGTATTCGGCTTTCTCGCGGATGCACATGCAGCGGACCTGGGAGGCGATCATCAACGCGCCGATCGGGCTCGACGATGTCGTGCTCGCCGAATGGATCTGGTGCGCGACCAAGGCGGTGATGTCGACGGCGGCGATCCTGCTCGTGCTCCTGGCGCTGGGCTTCGGCCATACCTGGCATGCGCTGTGGCTGCTGCCGCTGGGCTTCGTCGTCGGGCTTTGCTTCGGCGCGTTCGGACTGGTGATGAACGCGCTCGCGCCGAGCTACGATTTCTTCACCTATTTCTTCACGCTGGTGCTGACGCCGATGCTGCTCTTCTCCGGCGTCTACTTTCCGGTCGAGCAGATGCCCGCATGGCTCGCGCACATCGCGAACGCGCTGCCGCTCAAGCACGCGATCGACATGGCGCGACCGCTGATGCTGGGACGCGCGCCCGCCGACATCCCGCTGCACGTCGCCGTTCTCGCCGCCTACGCGGCGGCCGCGTACTACATCGCGCTGGTCCTGACGCGGCGGCGCCTGCTCAAGTAAGCGATGATTCCGGCGTGCGCGAGGCTCAGCGCGTCGTGAAGCCCGCGAGCAGCGCCTCGGCGCGCGCCGCCACCCCGAGCACCCGCCAGTCGTCGCCCCGGCGTCCCGCGATCTGCAGGCCGACCGGCAGGCCGCCGTCCCCCGGCGCGCAGGGCAGCGAGAGCGCCGGCATGCCCGTCAGGTTGAACGGCAGCGTGAGCCCGGTCATCGCCGGATGCAGCGGCAGCCGGCGTCCGGCGATCGTCACCTCGCGGGCGCCCGACGGGGGCGCGGCGATGCGCAGCGTCGGCGTGACCAGGACATCGACCTCGCGCATCGTGTCGTCGACGGCGGCAGCGAGCTCGGCGCGTCCGCGCTGCGCCCGCAGGTACCACGCCGCGGGCATGAACTGCCCGATCTCGAGGCGCACTCGTACATCCGCCCCGAGCGAGTCCGGGTGATCCAGCAGGTGCTGCCAGAGGGCGTCGGTCGCCTCGCTGCACAGCGTTGCGAACTGCAGTGCCGCGGCATGCTCGATGCCCGCGACGTCGACGTCGACGATGCGCGCCCCGTCGGCGCGCATCGCCGCGAGCGCCGCTTCGACGCTGCGCATGACGTCCGCGGCCAGCGGCTCGAAGAAATGCCTGCGCGGCACGCCGACGCGCAATCCCCCGAGCGGCGCGGCATCCGCGCTGCGCGCAGGCTGTCCCGCCATGACCGCGAAACCCAGCGCCGCGTCGGCGACAGTGGCGGCGATCGGGCCGACGTGGTCGAGGCTCGGGCCCAGCGCCTGCACGCCTTCGCGCGGAACCGCGTCGAAGGAGGGCTTGAAGCCGACGACGCCGCAGCACGCCGCCGGAATGCGGATCGACCCGGCGGTGTCGGTGCCGACGGCAAGCCGCACGATACCGGCAGCGACCGCGGCGGCGGACCCGCCGCTCGAACCGCCGGGCATATGTCCCGGGGCGCGCGGATTCCCGACGAATCCGAAATGCGGGTTCTCGCTGGTGATGCCGTAGGCGAACTCGTGCAGGTTCGTCGTGCCGATGACGAGTGCCCCCGCCTCGCGCAGGCGGGCGACTGCGGCCGCGTCCTTCCCCGCGGGCGCGGTTGCAGGTGCGCCGGTGCCGTTGGTCCGCGCAAAGCCCGCGACCCGCATCAGGTCCTTGACTGCGATCGGAACGCCGAGGAGTGGCATCGGTGCGCCGCCGGCCATGCGTCGCGCGGCCGCGCCTGCCGCGGTCTCGAGCGCCGCCGGGTTCGCGAGCGCGATGAACGCGTTGAGCTTCGCTTTCGCAGCCGCGCTGGCGAGCGACGCGAGCGCGTCTGCCGCCGCCTGTGCGGGCGCCCCGCGATGGCGGCGCGCGATCGCCGCGATTCCCGCCGTGTCGTCGACGATCGCAGCGCCGCCCGGACGGACCGGCACGGGCGGCGGCGCCAGGTATCCGGTGTCGGGCGCCGCGGACAGCGATTCCAGGACGCGCAGCTCGGGAAGATTGACGCGCAGGCGATCGAGCCAGGCCTGGCGGCGATCGGCGTAGGGATAGCCCTCGAAGCGCGCGATCGCGTCGACGGCATCCGCAAGTCGTTCGAAGAGGTCGTTCATGGCGATGAGTGGTGACGGGGCGAGGCGGTTTGGTGGGACAATGCTACCTCCGCGATCGCCTCGTCAATCGCGATCCGGCCACGGGCCGCCCGGAATCCAGAGGAGCTCACGATGAACGAAGAAACCCTGAACCTCAGCATCCGGAAGTTCCTCAAGCTGGTCGGCGTCAACTCGCAGCGCGAGATCGAGCAGGCGGTGGCCAAGGCGATTGCGGCCGGCGCGATCGCCGGCAAGGAGACGTTCCCGGCCCGGGTGACGCTGGAGGTTGCGGGCCTCAAGCTCGCGGCGACATTCGACGGCGACATCAAGCTGGAATGAGCTGACCCGCCGAGGGGATCCGTCCTTGCCCATCGTCAAGACATTGCACATCGTCTTCATGGTCTCGTGGTTCGCGGGGCTGTTCTACCTGCCCCGGCTTTTCGTCTACCACGCGATGGCCGCACCCGACGACCGCATCGGCATCGAGCGCATGAAGACGATGGAGCGCAAGCTCTACTACGGCATCATGGCGCCGGCCGCGGTGCTGACGATCGCATTCGGCGTGTGGCTGTGGCTCGGCTACGGCTTCAACGGTGGATGGCTGCACGCCAAGCTCGGACTGGTGCTCGTGCTGGTGGCATTCCACCTTTACCTCGGGCGCCTGATGCGCGACTTCGCGCATGACCGCAACCGCCACGGACACGTGTTCTACCGCTGGATCAACGAGATCCCGGCGCTGCCGCTGCTGATCGCGATCGTCTGGCTGGTGGTCGCGAAGCCTTTCTGACGGCCGAGCCGGGTGCAGCGATCGATTCCCGAGCGGGGCCGATGCAGGTCCTCGAGTCCGCCATGACCGAGCGCTTCTTCGCGCCCTGTCCGCGCGGCCTCGAATCCGCGCTCGCGGCCGAGCTCGGCGCGCAGGGTGCCACCGATATCGCGGCCGTCGACGGCGGCGTCGGCTTCGGGGGCGATATCGCCCTCGCCTATCGGGCAAACCTCGAATCGCGCATCGCGAGCCGCATCCTGTGGCGCGTCGGACGGGCGACGTGCCGCGACGAGCACGAACTCTACGCCGCCGTGCACGGGATCGACTGGACGCGGCATTTCCGGCAGGACCGGACCCTGCGCGTCGACATCGCCGCGACGCGCTCACCGCTTGCCAGTCTCGAGTTCGCGACGCTGCGCGTCAAGGACGCCGTGTGCGACCGGTTCAGGGCCGATCGCGGCGTCCGTCCCTCGATCGACAAGCGCGCGCCCGACGTGCGCGTCCACGTCCACCTCGCCGAGCGCGAGGCGACGATCTACCTCGACACCTCCGGCGAACCCCTGTTCAAGCGCGGCTGGCGCCGCGAGACCGAGGAAGCGCCGCTGCGCGAGAACCTGGCCGCGGGACTGCTGTCACTTGCACAATGGGCCCCCGGTCGCGTCCTCCTCGACCCGATGTGCGGCAGCGGCACGATCGCCGTCGAGGCGGCGATGATCGCCGCGGACCGCGCCCCCGGACTCTCGCGGAGCTTCGGCTTCCAGAAGCTCCTGTGGTACGACGGCCCGGCGTGGCAGCGCCTGAAGCAGGCGGCGCGCGATCGCGTTCGTCCCCCGCCGTCGGTCGTATCGATATTCGCGAGCGACCTCTCGCCCCAGGCCGTCGCGAAAGCGCAGGCGAACCTCGCCGCGGCGCAGGTCGCGGCGTTCGCGAGCGTCGAGCAGGCCGACGTGCTGGCCCGCAAGGCGCCGGCCGCCGAGGGCCTCCTGCTGTCGAACCCACCCTACGGCGTGCGCCTGGACGACGCCCGGCGACTGGCCGAGTTCTATCCGCGCCTGGGCGACGCACTGAAGAAGGGCTACGGCGGGTGGACGGCGTACCTGTTCACCGGCGACCTGCGTCTCGCCAAGCTGATCGGCTTGAAGCCCGAGCGACGCACGCCGCTGTGGAACGGAGCGCTCGAGTGCAGACTCTATCAGTTTCGGATCGTTGCCGGGTCGATGCGCGAGCGGGCGACTTCCTGACGCTGCAGCGCCGCGTCCCGCCGGCTGCAGGCGACGATGCCGCGATGCTAGAATCAGCGACCGATTCCGATCCCAGGGCACCTGCAATGCCGATGCTCCCCGCGCGCCACTACGTCTCCGAGCACACGAAGTTCATCCGCGACCTGCTCGCGGGCAAGCCGCAGCTCGAGAGCGAGCAGCGCGCCGGGCGCGCCATCTGGTGGGACAAGCGTCCTGCCGACCTCAAGCTGCGCCACGAAATGGACGAGGGCAGCGTGCCGCAGAAACCCTACGTCTATTCGACCGACGAAGCCGAGTAGCTCGGCCCGGCCGCCGGGCGGGGCGCGCAGGGATCCGGGGCGGTTGCGCGTTCCGTCGCCCAGGGGCAGCGGGTGCGGCCGGTCGCCGTCGATCACCGCCTGCGCATCATCACCAGATCGTGATGCAGAATGTATCCCGGCAGGATGTGCAGCACGTCGAACCAGCGGGACCATACGTTGCGCACGTAATCCGCGTCGTGCAGCACGTTGACGTATTCGCCGCGATGGTCGGCATGGCCGTCGAGCTGCGCATTGACCCCGTTGAACACGATGCCCCGACGCCGGACCTCGTCGACGAGTCGGCGATGCTCGGCAGGCGGCAGGCGCGAGAAATCGATCGCCGTTCTGCCGTGGATCGTCACCGCGATCAGCGCGCCGGGCGCCGCGACCCGCGCGAGCTCCGCAAGCCAGCGCAACTGCATCGGTTCCTGCAGATGCGTGAACACCGAGATGCCGTAGATCGCGTCGAAGCTCGCATCGGGGAAGGGAAGCGGCGTCGCAATCTCGCAGTGAACGAAGCGTCCCGGCAGGTGCGCCGCGCACCAGGCAACGTTGTCCGCGTCGATGTCGCAACCGGTCAGCGCCCGCGCCCGCACCGCGGGAAAGTGGCGCGCGACGCGTCCGCAGCCCACACCCCAATCGAGGACCCGGTCGAAGTCGGCAAGACGACGTCCGGCGACGGCCTGCATCGCGCGGTCGATCCGGTGGCAGTCGGTCGCACCCGACACCAGGAATCCGTCGGCGTCGCGATCGCCGATGACGCGAAAGCGGCGCGCCTCGTCGGGCAGGTCGGCGTGCAGCGCCGGATCGGGCTTGAACCACGAGTCTCGTCCGCGCTCGACGGCCGCCGTGTCGGCGACGATGCGCCGGATCTCGAGGATCCCGCCGGGATAGGGCTGTGCAAGATCGCCGATCGTCGCTTCGAAGCCGCACATCGCCGCGGCCTCGCGCATCCAGAACACGTCGCCAACATCGGCCCGCGGCAGCGGATAGCGAATCGCGTCGAAGCGCCTGCCGTTGACGGTGAACCACCCTTCGGCGGGCTCGCTTGCGCCCGGGACGGGCATCGACCAGCCTTCGACGGTGAGGCGTGAGCCGGCGATCGACAGCCTGTCGACGTACCACGGCTCGGCAACCAGCCTTCGCTCCATCTGCGGCGCCGCAGGCGGGGAATCCTCCGATGCCGCCCGCGGCAGCGTCTGCGGACCTGCCTGCGCTGGCACTGCCGGCGTCACCGGCACGGACCTGCGCAGCCAGCGCGTGATGCGGCCGATGGGATTTGTACGCATCGTGGTCGGCGCCTGGAAGAGCGTAAGGGAGCGGCGCGCATCGAAACCCGCGCGCGCGGCCGATTCTACGTCAGTGCCTGCCGCAGCGCCGCGCGTGACGCTCGGCTGGATCGACGAGCCCGCGGCCGAGGGCATCGTCGGGCCGCGAGTCCGCATTAGCGGATGGGCCCTCGATACGCTGGGCGTGGCGTCGGTGGAGATCCGGCACGCGGGCGTACGCCACACGGCGCAATTCGGACTGGCCCGTCACGATGTGGCGGTCGTCCACCCTGGCTATCCCGACAGCGGTTTCGGCGGGTTCGAATTCGAGGGCCCGCTTGGGCGAGGAGATGCGCATTCGCGGGCGTCCCGCAGCCGGCTCGACGTCGTTGCGATCGCCAGGGACGGCCGCGAGACGCTGCTCGGAAGATGCAGCGTGATCGCGCCCGAGGCGCTCCAGACCTGGCGCGAATTCCACGAGTGCAACCCTGGCGATGAGCGCAACGGGAATGCGTTCTTCCTGCTGCCCGCGCTTTCCGGCGTTGCCACGCAAAGCGCGGAGGGTCTCGACGTCCGCTACGCGCCATACCTGTCGCCGACGACTCGCATCGGCATGCGCGTCCCCATCCTCTATCTGCGGACGACGCGCGGTGCAGCAGGCGACTGGGCGTTCGACCCCGATTTCGACGTGGCACGCACGCACGGCGCACGCGCGGTCGCCGAGGATTCGCTGACAGCGCTGCTCGCCGACGCCGTCGCGCGCGGGCTCCCGGTCCTCGTGACGCTCGACGGAGGCATCTGGGCCGACGCCTCGGGGACCGTTCCGGAATGGGACATCAACGACCGGCTCGAGGAGGACATCGCGAACTGCCAGTGGAACGAGCGCGACGAGGTCATGCCCGACGACTGGCTGAAGCACCTGCCCGGATCCCGGGCGGCACCCGAGCTCTCGCGCGCTCTGACCCTCAACGTCTATGCGACCACCGTGCGCCGCTACAAGAGGCGCAATCTCCAGCAGGCCGCTGCCGCGATCGTCGCGTTCATGCGCGGCCATCCCGACCTGTTCGTCGGCGTCAACCTCGATCCCGACGTTTACATCAATCCGTTCTTCTCCGAAGGCCAGTGGTACGACTACAACCCCGGAACGCTGCGGCAGTTCCGCCACTGGCTCGCAGGCACCGGGCCCTATGCGGGAGCCGCGCTGCCGGAGCTTCCGGATCTCTCGTCGTGGCGCCGCGCGCGACCGCTTTCACTGGAAGATGCAGCGGCACTTGCCCGGCGCCCCTTTGCGACCTGGGACGATGTCGATGCGCCGCGCAGCTTCCCGCGCGACCCCGCGGCCCCGTACTGGAAAGATCCCTGGGTGCACGAATGGGAGATGTTCCGCCGGCACCTCGTCACGCTCCACTACGACGAACTCGCGCAGTGGCTGATCGACGCGGGCGTCCCCTGCGATCGCATCTGGTCGTCGCAGGGACTGATGGCACCGTGGGAGGGGTGCATGTCGCTGGCATTGCGCGAATCGAGCCCGGTCAGGGACTACGACTCGGGCGGCGTGTCGATCGAGGGCAGCAAGCCGCGCAACGCGCATCTCGGCGCGATCGTCTACGGTCCCGCCGCGACCAACGAAATGCCGATGGAGAACGGCAGATCCCTCTACGCGACGCTAGCGGACATCGATCCGGGATTCGGCATCGTCGAGTTCAACACCGCCGACCTGCGCAAGCCGCGTTCACATCCGACCTACGCCGACGCCTACCGGGCACTGCGCGACCTGTGGAATGCCGGGGCGCGCTTCGTTTCGCCGATGGCATGGACCGGCTCGAACGGCCTCGCAAAAGACGATCCCGGCTACGCGCCCCACACGGGGTGGCGCAACACGCCCCTCGAGGACGCGGCGCTCGATTTCCTGCTCGCGCGCGCCGGACTGCCCCTCGGATCGCTGCTGTGGACGTTCGGCAGCGGGCATTACGCCGACGATGACGGATGGACCGCAGTGGCCGGCTCATCGGTTGCCGGCGCCGGCGGGCTCATGCTCGTGCCGGACGCCAACAACGCGGTGGCGCTCGAATCGCCGGGCGACCTCCGGATCGATCGGCAGCGGATGACCACGGTCGTCGCGGGATTGCCGGCCGACGCCGGCGTCGACGAAATACGCGTGCTGATGTGCATCGGCGCCGACCCGCACTGGATGGTCGCGGCCGCGGCGAGCGGCATGTCGCTCGAACGCTGCAGCGCCGGCATCGCGATTGCGTTGGCGCGCGTCGCGTCCGGCGAGCGCGCCCACCGGTTGCGCATCGAATTCAGGTTTGCCGACCAGCGCAGCGTGGCGCTGTCGCGCATCGCCGTCGTCGCGGCCCCCGTCTTTCAGCGGTCGTCGGTCTTGTACTCGACGTAGGTCCGGTCGCGCAGCTGCCGGATGAATTCTTCCCATTGCTCGTCGCTCTTGCGCTGGCGTATCGCCTGGCGCGCCTGCTCGCGTTCGCGCTCCTTGGTGATGTCCTCCTTGCGGCGCCCGAGCACCTCGATCAGATGCCACCCGAAAGGCGAGCGCACCGGCTCGGAAATCTCGCCGACCTTGAGCTTGTCCATCGCGTGCTCGAAATCCGGCACGGTATCGCCCGGCGAAAGCCAGCCGAGGTCGCCGCCCTTGGCCGCCGACGCGTCTTCGGAATTGGCTCGCGCGATGTCCTCGAATTTCGCGCCGGCGATCAGGCGCTCCCGCAGGCGCTCGATCTTGGCCTTCGCGTCCGCTTCGGAGGTCGATTCGTTGACCTTGATCAGGATGTGCCGCGCATGCGTCTGCTCGACGATCGTCGGCTGGTTGTGGCTCCGGATCTCGAGGAGCTTGACGATGTGGAAGCCCGCGGGGCTGCGCAGGATGCCCGAGACCTCGCCAGGCTTCAGCGTACGCACGACATCGGCGAACACGGTGGGCAGCCTCGCGCTGGTGCGCCAGCCGAGGTCGCCGCCCGACGATGCATCGGGGGCGGCGGAAAACGTCGCCGCCACCTCGCCGAAGCTCTTGCCCGCCTTGATCTCGTCGAGGGCCGCCTCCGCGCGCTTGCGACTGGCATCGACGACGGCGGGCGTGGCCTGCTCCGGCACGGTGATGTAGATGTGCGAAAGATGGTACTCGCTGTCGCCGCCCGCCTGCGACGCGACGGTTGCCAGGTAGTTGTCGACCTCGGCGTCGGTCACCATCACCTTGCTGTCGACCTCGCGCTCGCGCACGCGCTGGATGATGATCTGCCGCCGCAGGTCATCGCGATAGTTCGCATAGGGAATGTGCTCCTTCTCGAGCACCTTGCGGAACTCCTCGGGCGAGAGCTTGTTCTCCTGCGCCACGCGAAGGATGGTCCGCTCGACCGTCGTGTCGTCGACGCGGATCCCGGACTGCTTGGCATACTGCAGCAGGGCGCGTTCGATGATCAGGCGCTGGAGCACCTGCTTGTCCAGCACGTCGCTGGGCGGCGGCGTGATGTTCGACGCCTTCAGCTGTTCCAGGAAGACCCGCCGCTCCTCGTTCAGGTCCCATTGCGTGAGCGCCTCGTCGTTGACGACGACGATGACCCGGTCGAGTGGAACGACTGCGGGAGTCGCGCCCTGGCGCGCGGGCTCCTGCGCGGATGCAGTGCCGGCGACGAGCGCGAGCAGCACGGCGAGCAACGCAAACCACGGACGGCGACGGGCCATCGGATCACTCCTGAAATTCTAGAATTCGGGAAGCGGCTCCAGGCCGCGGTCGCGCGACGAAGCATCGTTCGTCGGCGTGTAGCCCGGCACGCTGCGACGCAGGAGTTCGAGCGGGCTGGTGCCGACTCGTGCGAGGCCGTTCAGCTCGAGCTGCACGAACACCGACGTCGTCGCCTGTTGCGTCGTCGTCGTCAACCGCTGGCCGACGACGCGCAGCACCCAGCAGTCGCGATTGTACTCGATGCCCGCGACGGCCTCCAGCGTCTTGCGGTCGGACACCGAGTAGTTCCAGCGCCCGACCAGCGTCCAGTTGTCGGCGACCGGCCACTGCCCCGACAGGTCGATCTGCTTGATCTGCTCGAGCGCCCCGGTGGGATCGACGATCGAGCGAGTGTATCGCCACGTGGCATTGAACGTGTGCCCGATCGAGGGCGTGTAGCGAAAGCCGGCGTTCAGGCGCTCGATCTGGCGCCCGTCCAGGTTGTACTGCAGCAGGCTCGCCAGCGACCACGCGTCGGACAGACGTCCCTCGGCCGACGCGAGAAAATCCGATGTCGATGCCGAACGCAGCGGCTCGCTCAGATTGACGCGCTGGTCCTCGAAGTAGAAGCGCTGGCCGACCGCGAGGCGCAGGCGCTCGCCGCCGGTCTCCCCGTCGAGGAACCGTGACGTCAGCGCCATCGTCAGCTGGTTCGCGTCGCCGATGCGATCGTTGCCGATGTAGCGGTTGGCGGAGAACAGCTGCGAGAAGTTGAAGTCGTCGAGCGCGGTATCGAACACCGGCGCATTGTCCTGCTTGCGATAAGGAACATAGACATAGTAGGCGCGCGGTTCGAGTGTCTGCGTGAGCGGCATATTGGCGACTTCGAGGTCGCGTTCGAAGACCAGGCCAGCATCGAGGCTGGTGATCGGAATCGCATAGCTCAGGTGGCGGTCCGGCAGCGCGGTCGTCGGGCTGTCGAGCGAGTATTCGCGCAGGTGCAGGCCGGTGCGGGCGGTGAAGAACCAGGCCGGGCCCTGCCGGCTCCAGGACACGGTCGGATAGAGGACGAAGCGGTCGCCGGTCGGCGCGAGCGCGGGCTGCGCGAAGCGCGCGTACTCGGCGGTGCCGCTCCACGTGAGCCCCAGCCAGTCGGTGTCGCGCAGCGAGCCGAGGATCTGCGGCAGGCGGTTGTAAGGCGGCACCACCGGCGCGCTCGGATCCTGCAGCGTCTGGAAGCTCTGGACGCGCGCGAGCAGCGACCACGGCCCGCTGGTCGCCTGCAGACCGGCATCGCGCGGGAGCGACTTCTGCGAGGTGACCGAGATGCGGTCGGCGAAATCCGCGAAGTACGTGTTGTCCGAAACCTTGTTCAGGTTCCAGAACCCGGAAAGCCAGGGCGCGAACTGCTCGCTGTGCGTCCATGTCAGCGCGTAGCGGTTGTCACCGGTGACGCGATCGTGCGGAAGGTACTCGGCGTCGATCTCGCCGGTCGCCTGGCCGAGTGCCGCGTCGGCGCCCCCCAGCAGGTAGCGAAACTGCACGCCCAGCATCAGGCCGCGCTTGCTCATCAGGCGCGGCGTCAGCGTCGCATCGTAGTTCGGCGCGAGGTTCAGGTAGTAGGGCGCGGCGATCTCGAGACCGCGCACCCCGGTCGAGCCGAGCGTGGGGGTCAGGAACCCGGATTTGCGCTCGTTCGACAGCGGGAACTCGAGCCATGGCGCGTAGAGGACCGGGGCATCGAGGAAATGCACCGACGCGCCGTGCGCCGTGCCGACCTTGCGCAGGTTGTCGACCTCGATCTCGCTGCCGCGCAGGTACCAGTCGGGATTCGGCGCGATGCAGGTCGTGTAGCTCGCATCGGTCGCCTCGTAGCGATCCGGGCCGAGGAAGCGGATCTCGGACGCATCGCCGCGCCCGTTCGCCTCGGAGATGAAATAGCTGGGAGACTTGAAGAACCCCGTCTGGGTGTCGCGTTTGTACTCGAGCTCCGGCCCGGCGATCCAGTCGAGCCCGCGGCGCAACACGACGTCTCCTTTGCCGAAGATCGTCTGATCGCCGATCGAGTACGACAATCGGTCGGCCAGCACAGTTTCATCGCGCGTGCGCAGCTCGACGTGGCCCTCGGCGGTCAGGCGCTGGTTGTCCCCCTCGAGCCGGTCGGCGCGCAGGAACAGCGCCCCCTGGGGCGCGCCCGCGGACGCGCCGCCCGGCGCAACCGCGGCTCCCCTGGCGGGAGCACCGGGCGCCGGCGTTGTCGGGGCCCGCTCGGGCACCGCGATCTCGGGCGCCAGCCTCAGGGCGAGATCCTGCGCGCAAAGCGCCCGCGATGCACCCGACACGGCGACCAGAATGGCCCAGGCGGCGATCGGGCCGGCGGGTAGCTTCATCGAAGGAAACGGAGGTACGGCGGTTTGCTAGAATCCGCGCATTCTAGCCCGGCGTTGTGCCGTCTGCCCGCGCCGCGATGCGGCCCGACCGGGCCGGACACCGACGCCCGACCTCCGATGTCCTCCGATTCGTCCGCGGACCCGCGGCAAGACGAGCTTCGCCATTGGCTCGATTCGACGCTGCGCCTGCCCGATTTCGCGATCGCGCCGGCATCGTCCGACGCGAGCTTCCGTCGCTACTTCCGCCTGTCGCTCGCAGCGCCTTGCGCGCGCGCGCAAGGCGAGGCGACGCTGATCGCGATGGACGCGCCTGCGCCCCAGGAGGATTGCCGCCCTTTCGTGCACGTCGCGAAGCTGCTCGGGGATGCCGGCGTGCACGCGCCCCGCGTGCTCGCTTCCGACCTGGAACGCGGGTTCCTGCTGCTGACCGACCTGGGCAGCACGACCTACGCGTCGGCTCTCGACGACGCGAGCGCCCACGCGCTCTATCTCGACGCGTTCGACGCGCTGGTCCGCTGGCAGGGCGCGACGCGCGAAGGCGAGCTCCCGTCCTACGACGAAGCCCTGCTGCGGCGCGAGCTCATGCTGTTCCCGGACTGGTACCTCGCCCGTCACCTCGGCCACACGCCCGCGCCGGCCGAGCGCGCGACCCTCGATGCCGCCTTCGCCGCGCTGATCTCGAACAACCTGTCGCAAGCCCGCGTCTACGTGCACCGCGACTACCATTCGCGCAACCTGATGGTGTGCACGCCCAACCCGGGGGTCCTCGACTTCCAGGACGCCGTCCTCGGCCCGATCACGTACGACCTCGTGTCGCTGCTGCGCGACGCCTACATCGAATGGAGCGAGGAGCGCGAGCTCGACTGGGCGATCCGCTACTGGGAGCGCGCACGCAAGGCCGGACTGCCCATCGCGGCCGACTTCGCGCAGTTCTGGCGCGATTACGAGTGGATGGGCGTGCAGCGCCAGCTCAAGGTCCTCGGCATCTTCGCGCGCCTGAAGCACCGCGACGGCAAGGATCGCTACGTGAACGACATGCCGCGCGTGTTGCGCTACCTGCGCCGCGCCTGCGCGCGTTACCGCGAGTTCGCTGCGCTGTCCCGCCTCCTCGATTCCCTGGAAGGCCGCGCGCCCGACTTCGTGCAGACGCTCTGAAACCAAGGGACGCCGCGGGACTCCAATGACCATCGCGATGATCCTGGCCGCCGGCCGCGGGGAGCGCATGCGCCCGCTGACCGACGGCACGCCCAAGCCCCTGCTTCGCGCCGGGGGCAGGCCGCTGATCGTCTGGCAGATCGAGGCCCTCGAGCGCGCCGGGTTCGCCGACATCGTCATCAACGTCGCGCATGGCGGCGACCTGCTGATGGCCGCACTCGGCGACGGCGCGGCTTTCGGCGTGCGCATCCGCTGGTCGCGCGAGCGCGAGCCGCTGGAGACCGCCGGTGGCGTCGCAACGGCGTCCCCGCTCCTCGGCCGGGGTCCCGTGCTGATCGTCTCGGGCGACATCTGGACACGATTCGACTATGCATCGCTCGTGGCGCGGATCGACGCGATGGCGGCCGATCCGGCCGCAACCCGTGCACACCTGGTGATGGTCCCCAATCCGCCGTATCACCCGGAAGGCGATTTCGCCCTCCGGCGCGGCCGGCTCGCGCTGGCGGCGGATGACCGCCTGACCTTCGGCAACATCGGCGTCTACGACACCGCGCTGTTCGCGGGGCTGCCGCGCGGCGTCAGGTTGAAGATGCTGCCGCTCTACCGCGACTGGATCGACCGTGGAATCGT
>DAHUXO010000123.1 GCA_027307095.1 Betaproteobacteria bacterium
CTCGAGCGCATCCGCACCGCGCCCTGGGCCGTCCTGCATTTCGCGCCACCGCCTTCCGACGGCAGGGACGATCCGCGCACCGAGCGGCTCCTCGCCGCCCTCGCGAGGGCGCGGATTATACCGCAGCGCTTCGTCTACATCTCGACATCGGGCGTCTATGGCGACTGCGCGGGCGCGCGCGTCGTCGAGACGCGCCCGCTGCGGGCGCAGACACCCCGCGCCCGCCGCCGCGTCGCGGCGGAAGGGCATCTGCGCCGTTGGGCGGCGCGCCACGGCGTCGGGCTCGCGATCCTGCGCGTGCCGGGCATCTATGCGCCGACCCGCCTCCCCCTCGATCGGCTGCGCCAGGGCACGCCGGCGCTCAACGCGGATGACGACGTCTTCACCAATCACATCCACGCCGACGATCTCGCACGGGCCGTGGTCGCAGCGCTCTATCTCGCACGGCCGAATCGCGCCTACAACGTGAGCGACGACAGCGAGATGAAGATGGGTGCATGGTTCGATGCGATTGCCGATGCCTACCAGCTGCCGCGGCCCCCGCGCGTGAGCTGGGAGGATGCCGAGCGGCAGATCGCGCCGATGCTGCTGTCCTTCATGAGCGAGTCGCGACGCCTGTCGAACCTGCGGATGAAGCGCGAGTTGCGGCTGCGCCTGCGGCACCCGACGCTCGCGGCGATGCTCGCGGAAGCCGCGCCGCGGACCTTGCGCAAGCAGCTCGCGCTGCCGATATGACGGTGTCGGCGTGACCGTGCAGGCATGACCGGGCAGGTTCCCGCATTGCGGCCGCGGCTCTCGTTCGTCGAGCGCCTCGACGCCTACGAGCGGTTGCTGCGCCTCGACAAGCCGATCGGCACGCTGCTGCTGCTGTGGCCCACGTTGTCCGCACTGTGGCTCGCGACGCGCGGCCAACCCTCGCTCTCGCTGGTCGTCATCTTCGTGATGGGCACCTGGGTAATGCGCTCTGCCGGCTGCGCGTTCAACGACTGGGCCGACCGTGATTTCGACGCCCACGTGAAGCGCACTGCACAGAGGCCGCTCGCGGCTGGCGTCATCGCGCCCTGGGAGGCGCTCGTCGTCGGCGCAGTGCTCGCTGCCGTCGCGTTCGTGTTCGTGCTGTTCACCAACCGGACGACGATCCTGTGGTCGTTTCCGGCGCTGGGGATCACGATCGCCTATCCGTTCTTCAAGCGTTTCTTCTCGATTCCGCAGGCATTTCTCGGCATCGCCTTCTCGTTCGGCATCCCGATGGCCTACGCCGCGGCGCAGGACCGCATCGCGCCGATCGCGTGGATCCTGCTCGCGATCAACCTGTTCTGGGTCGTCGCCTATGACACCGAGTACGCGATGGTCGATCGCGACGACGATGCGAAGATCGGCATCCGGACCTCCGCGCTGACCTTCGGCCGCTACGACGTCGCGGCCGTCGCGCTCTGCTACGCGATCTATCTCGCCGCGATGGCATGGATCGGGCGCGTCCATGCGCTCGGCTGGGCCTACGCCGTCGCGATGGCGATCGCGCTGGCGATCGCGGTCCATCACCTGTGGATCATCCGACGGCGCGAGCGGGAAGCCTGCTTTCGCGCATTCCTCGGCAATCATTGGCTGGGCCTCGCGGTCTTCGCGGGGATCGCGTTCGACTATGCGCTGCGCGCCGGTCGCTGGCCGCGGGCGTGGTGAACCGACCCGCTGCGCCTCGCGCCATTCGTCGGCGCGGCCTGCCGCCGGTGCTCGGCTCCGACGCGCGGGTGCTGATCCTCGGCAGCTTCCCGAGCGAGGCTTCGCTTGCCGCGAGGCAGTACTACGCGCATCCGCGCAACCATTTCTGGCCGATCCTGGGTGCCGTCCTCGGCGAGGAGCTCGCGGAGCTCCCCTATGACCAGCGGCTCGCCCGCGTACGTGCGAACAAGGTGGGGATCTGGGATACGATCGTCGCCTGCGAGCGCGCCGGAAGCCTCGACACGGCGATCCGCAATGCCGAGAGCGGCGAGATCGCGCGGGTGCGGCGCGTTGCCCGAGGGCTGAAGGCGGTGTGCTTCAACGGAAAGACCGCGGGCCGAGCGAGCGCCGCATGGCGCGACGCGGGCTACGCGACGCTCGTCCTGCCGTCGACCAGCCCGGCGTACACGTTGCCGGTCGCGGACAAGCTCGCCGCGTGGCGCGGGCTTGCAGGCTGGCTTTGACCGCCATTCACCGGGAGGGAATGCACCGATGACGCCCGCACTCCGGCTGGTACTGATCGCCGCTTTTGCCACTTTCTTGCGCGACGCGTCCGCCCAGCCGCTCGCGCCCGATATCGTCGTCACCAAGGTGATCGACGCGCCGGTAGCGGAGGTATGGAAGGCATGGACGACCCCGGAGGGCATCGAAAGCTTCTTCGCCCCCAAGGCCGCGAAGGTTGTCCCGGAGCCGGGCGGGGCGTTCGGCTACGGGCAGGGTGAGGACTGGATGAAGGCGAAGGCGTATTTCGCGAGCGCGTGGCCGGAAGTAAGGGCGAGCCTCGAAAAGCGCTACGCCAGACCCTGATCCGGAGGA
>DAHUXO010000150.1 GCA_027307095.1 Betaproteobacteria bacterium
CGCTTTCCACTCGGGAACCCGGATCGCCCGCCCGCTGCGCCAGCTGGCGTCCGATGCCGCACGCTTCGGCGGAGGCGACCTGACGCACCGGACGAGCGTCGGCGGTGACGACGAGCTCGGTGTCCTCGCGCGAACGCTGAACCGGATGGCCCAGACGCTGCAGGAACGGAACGCAGCGCTCGAGGACAAGTCCGCCGAACTGGAGCGCAGCGCAGGCAATCTGGAGCTGATCACCTCCAACGTTCCCGTGCTGATCACCTACATCGACGCGGGCTACCGTTTCCGGTTCGTGAACGCGTACGCCCGCGAGGTCTTCGGCGTCGATCCCGCCGACTTCATCGGTCACACGCTGACCGACATGGTCGGGCACAAGGTCTTCGCCCGCATCGAGGACCGGATCCGCGACGTCCAGGCGGGGCTGCCGCAGACCTTCGAGGCGAGCTTCTCCCCCTCGGGCGAAGCCCCGTATTTCCTGGTCAGCGCATTCCCGGATTACGGCCCCGCTCACGAAGTCCGGGGCGCCTACGTCGTCTGCCAGGACATCAGCCGGCGCAAGGAGATCGAGCACGCGCTCGCCGACTCCGAGAAGAGGATGCGCACCATTGCCGACACCGTTCCGGCGCTGATCGCGCAGCTCACGATCGACGAGAGATTCATCTTCGTGAACGCGCGCTCCCGGGACCTGTACGGGCTGCCGCCGGAAGCCCTCGTCGGTCGCGCCGTTGCCGATTTCCTGACCCCGGAGGTCTACGAACAGACCCGCCCCTACATGGAACGCGTGAAGGCCGGCGAGCGCACGCGCTTCCAGCGCAGCATCCTGCGCGACGGCCGCGAGCACCACGAGCTGGTCGACTACATCCCGGACCGTGACGCGCAGGGCGACGTCGCCGGCATTTATGCGCTGGTACAGGACGTGACCGACCTGCGCGAAGCGCAGGCGAAGGTCGAGGAAAGCGAGCGGCGCATGCGCGGGATCACCGACAACATCCCGCTGCTGGTCGGCTACATCGACCCCGATCGCCGCTATCGGTTCAACAGCCGGTACTACGAGGCATGGCTCGGCCGGCCGCTGTCCGAGATCACCGGGCACACGGTTGCCGAGGTCCTGGGCCCGGAAGCCTGGGCGCACATGAGCACCAAGCTCGACCGCGCGTTCGCCGGCGAACGCGTCGACTACGACCTGGAGTTCAGCGACAAGAACGGCACGCGGCACGTGCGCGGCAGCTACGTCCCGGACATCGACGAATCGGGCCGGGTCGTCGGCGTCTACACGTCGAGTCACGACGTCACGCCCCTCAAGGAGGCGGAACAGGCGCTCGAGCGCCTCGCCCAGTACGACGCGCTGACCGGCCTTCCGAACCGCCGCCACTTCAACGACGGCATCGCCGCCGCGCTGCAGCGCTCGCGGCGCAGTGGCATCCCGGTCGCATTGCTGTTCCTGGACATCGACGGCTTCAAGCGCATCAACGACACGCTCGGCCACGCCGCCGGCGACGACGTGCTGCGTGAGTTCGCGCGGCGGCTGTCGGCGTCGGTGCGGGCGACGGACTTGGTGGCGCGGCTGGCCGGCGACGAGTTCGTCATCGTGCTGGAAGGCGTGCACGGCCGCGAGGAGTGCCGGTTCGTCGCCCGCAAGATCATCGCCGCGATGCGCGGCGAATTCCAAGCGGGCGGAACGCCTCTGCATGTGACGACGAGCATCGGGATCGCGATGGGCCAGGGCGCTGCGACGACGGCCGAGGGCCTGCTCAAGCGCGCCGACACCGCGCTCTACGCCGCGAAGCGCCAGGGCCGCGACCGCTACGAGATCGCTATCTGACGCTCGTTCGAGCGAGCACCGTCCGACGTCCGTTCGAGCGAGCGCGATCCGACCGCTACCTGAATTGGAGCGGGATTCGCACCGAGACGACGACGCCGCTGCCGTCGCTGCGGTTGGCGACGTCGATCGATCCGCCGTGGAACTGCGCGATCATCCGCGCGACATAGAGCCCGAGACCCAGGTGGGCGCCGCCACCCTGGGGCCGAACCGACACCATGGAATCGAACAGCCGCGCCTGCGTCCCCGCAGGCAGGGGCGGCCCGGCGTTGGACACCGACATCCGGACAGCGTCGCCTGCGCGCTCCACCGCGATCGCGACCGGCCCGCCGCTGCGGAACTCGACCGCATTGGAGACGAGCTTGTCGAGCATCTGGGCCAGCAGGTCGGGCGCGCCCTCGACGACCATCGTGCCTTCCGCGACCGCCAGGTCGAAGGGCACGTCGGGATACGCGGCCCGATAGCCGTCGACACAGGCGGCGATGACCGGCGCGACATCGTAGCGCTCGCGCGAGGCTTCCTGCAGGGCCTGCTCGAGGCGCGCCGCCTCGGTCATCCGCGTCAGGATCGCCGACAGGCGCTGCAAGCCGCCCTGCGCGCGCTCGATGTAGATCCTGGCATCGGACGCGAGCGGCTGGTGCTGCAGGTTCTCCAGCGACGAGCGCACCACCGCGATCGGCGTGCGCAACTCGTGCGACAGGCGGCCCGCCATCTTCTCCTGGTAGGCCGCGTAGTCGGACAACCGGGCGAGCACGCTCGCAAAACTGCGCGACAGGTCGCCGATCTCGTCGCGGGCGTCGACACCTGCGAAGGCGCCCTGCACACGGCCGTTGGCGTCGATCGCCGCTTCGGCATCGTCGCGCAGGCGACGAATCCGCGACGACAGCCGCGACGCGAACAGCGTCAATGCGACCGAGCCGAGCAGCAGGACGGCGAGGACGATGTTGAACAGCCGCTCGAACGCGAGGTTGCGCTCGGCGAGCACGCGGTTGGTCGTCTGCTCGACGACGACGGCGCCTTCCACGCGGTCGCCGATCCAGATCGGATTCGCCGCCGCGACGACGACGGCCTTGCCGTCCAGGGTCCTGCGCCGGTCGAAGGTCAGGATCCCGGCAAGCGCGCCTTCGATGTCGCGCCCGCGCGGGGGGCCCCGCACCGCGGCCTCGTCGCGGAAGTCCTCGGTCGGCTGCTCGAGGAACAGCGTGTAGAGGCGTCCGACCGTCGCGCGCTCGGCCGTCTGCCAGATCGCGCCCAGCGTCGAGACCGGCGGCGCCTCGGGCGGGGGATTGCGCCGCAGCGATCCGGTGTGCGCGAGCACGGTCAGGTCGCGGTCGACGACCCAGATCCGCGCGTCGATCCGCGACAGGCCGCGAATGATCTGCTCGATCTCGGGTGATGCGGAGGGGGGCAGCGTCACGCCCCCGCTCCCCTCGTCGGCGCTGCGCTCGCGCGCGAACGACGCGATCGGATCGGCGGGCGTGTCGAACAGCCGCGGCCGGTCGTTGAGCGCGGTCGCGATCGCCTGCGCGGTGCCCGAAAGCGCACGGTCCTGGGCGCCCTGCAGGAGCCGCTCGATCTCGCGCGCGTACTGATAGCCCAGCCACGGCAGCGCCAGGAAGACGGTCAGCACCAGCGCGAGTTGCGCGCGGATGCCCAGCGTCGGCGAGTGTCGCCGCAATGCGTCCGCGATCCGCCCGTCACCCATCGCCCGCTCCGCCGCCATGCGGCCGCCTTCAGGCCGCCGCGGCATCCCAGCGGTATCCGAGCCCGTAGACCGTCACGATCCGGTCGAATGCCGGGTCGAGCGCCTGGAACTTGCGGCGGATCCGCTTGATGTGCGAGGTGATCGTGCTGTCGTCGACGGTGATCCGCGCGTCGCGCATCAGGCTGTCGCGATCCTTGACGTGCCCGGGGTGCCGCGCGAGCGCGTGCACCATCCAGAACTCGGTCAGCGTGAGGTCGACGCGCTTGCCGTTCCAGTGCGCGGTGAGCCGCTTCAGGTCGAGCGTCAGCGCGCCGCGCTGCTGGACGTCCTCGGCGGACGCGGCCGACTGCACAAGCTCGCTGCGCCGGAACAGCGCCGCGATCCTCGCGACCAGGTGCGGCAGGCTCGCGTCCTTCGTCAGGTAGTCGTCGGCGCCCAGCCTCAATCCCGCGACGATGTCGAAATCCGAGTCCCGCGCGGACAGGAAGATGATCGGGACGCCGGCCGAGAGCGCCCGCAACTCGCGGCACAGGTCGAACCCGCCGTCGATGTCGTCCGCGAGACCCACGTCGATCAGCGCGAGATCGGGAAGACGGGTGCGAAACGCGTCCAGTGCGCTCGCCCGGTCGGCGTAGGTCGCCACCTCGTAGCCATGGCGGCGCAATGCTTCGGCGACGTTGTCGCGTAGCGCGGGTTCGTCCTCGACGACGGCGATGCGGCGGCTCACGACCGGGATTCTGCCATTGCCCGGCCCGCAACCCTGCCGTCGCGGTGCCGGCGGCGCTGTCATCGGTTTGCCACATTTGATCCGCGGACCGCCATGTTCGCGGCGCTGCGCCGCCGTTATCTGCGCGCTCAATGAGCGTCGGCGCACTGTCGTCGCACGGCGCCGAATTGGAAGGCACCGCGGCGCTTCGCGTCTTTGCCAGGATGGAGACATCGTGAAAAACCGGTCGCTTGCGAGTCGGGGATTGGGTCAGCGGGCGTGGCGCGACCTCGTGCGCCTGCTCGTCGAGAGCCTGGCGACGGGCGCCTTCGTGAGCGTGGTGCTTGCATTGGCCGTGTTCATCGTCGCAACGCAGGCGCACGCGGCTACGGGGGCCGCACCCGAGGCGGTGGCACCGGTCGGCTTCGTCGATCCCGCGCTCGCCCTTGTTCTTTTCGCACTGGCTGCCGCGCTGCGCCGGTGCCGGCGGCAACCTGAGACCCTGGATTCGATCGAGCAGGCGGCGCGCGCCGCGCGGCAGGTCTGCTGACCGCGCGCGCCTTGCGGCCCGGGTGGGCTGCAAAGTATAAGCATCGAATGCCGACGTCCCCGCCCCCCGGTCCCGCGCCGCAGTCCGCGGCCCGGCGCCATCCGCCCGTCGCGCGCGCGGCGGTCGCAGGCATTCCCTCGTCCACGATCCGCGAGATCGCCAATGCCGGCATGGGCGAGAAGGACGTGCTGGCATTCTGGTTCGGCGAACCGGACCAGGTGACGCCCGCGTTCATACGCGACGCCGCCGCCGCATCGCTCGCCCGCGGCGAGACCTTCTACACACAGAATCTCGGCATCCCGGAACTGCGCGACGCGATCGCGGCCTACGTGGGCCGACTGCACCGCCCGGTCCCCGCGGCCCGGGTCGCGGCGACGGCGTCCGGGATGTCGGCGCTGATGCTCGTCGTCCAGGCGCTGGTCGATCCGGGCGACCGCGTCGTCGCGGTGACGCCGCTGTGGCCCAACCTCGCCGGCATCCCGCGGATCCTGTCGGCGAACGTCGAGCGCGTATCGCTGTGCTTCGGTGCGTCGGGTTGGAGCCTCGACGTCGACCGGCTCCTCGCAGCGCTCACGCCGGGCACTCGCGCATTGCTGCTGAACTCGCCGAACAATCCCACGGGCTGGACGATCGACCGCGACGCGCAACGGGCGGTGTTCGATCATTGCGACCGCCAGGGCATCTGGATCGTCGCCGACGACGTCTACGAGCGGCTGTACTACGACGACGCCGGCTGCGCGCCGTCGTTCCTCGACTTCGCGCCCGAAACCGCGCGGCTGGTCAGCACCAACAGTTTTTCCAAGGCGTGGATGATGACCGGGTTCCGCCTGGGCTGGATCGTCGCGCCGGCGGCACTGATGCCCGACGTCGGCAAGCTGATCGAATTCAACACGTCCTGCTCCCCCGCCTTCGTGCAGCGCGCGGGCGTGGCGGCGATCACCGAAGGCGAGCCGACCGTCGCCGCGACCCGCGCGAGGTTTCGCCACGCGCGGGATCGGCTGATCACCGACCTGCAAGGCCTTCCTGGCGTGCAGGCGGCCACGCCACAGGGCGCGATGTACGCGCTATTCCGCATCGCCGGCGTGAACGACAGCCTCGCGTTCTGCAAGCGCCTGGTCGCGGATGCGGGGCTGGGCCTCGCCCCGGGGAGCGCGTTCGGGCCCGATGGCGAAGGATTCGTCCGCTGGTGCTTCGCAGCGAGCGACGAGCGTCTGGCCGAAGGGGTCGCGCGGCTGGGCCGCTTCCTCGACTCGCGGCGCGAGCGCGCCGCCTGAGCCCCGGCCACGGACGCTCCGCCTCTCCCGCCCGCGATCAGGCCTCGATGACCACGCGCAGCGACACGATCCAGGCCGCCCTCGACTGGTTCGACGCGGGTCACTTCCTGACCGAGCTCTCGCGTCGCGTCGCCCGCCGTACCGAAAGCCAGCGCGCCGACGCGCACGACGCACTGCTCGGCTATCTCGAGGACGAGATCGCTCCGGCGCTCTTCGGACTGGGTTTCGCCTGGCGGCTGCTCGACAATCCCTCCGGCGGCATCCCGTTCCTGTATGCCGAGCGTCACGAGGACGCGAATCGCCCGACGATCCTCACCTACGGGCACGGCGACGTGGTGCTGGGTTACGACGCCCAATGGCGCAACGGCCTGTCCCCGTGGACCGTCGTCGTCGAGGGCGATCGCTGGTACGGGCGCGGCACCGCCGACAACAAGGGGCAGCACAGCCTGAACCTCGCAGCGCTCGCGAAGGTGCTGGCGGCGCGAGGCTCGCTCGGCTTCAACGTCAAGGTCCTGCTCGAAATGGGCGAGGAGACGGGCTCGCCGGGCCTGCGCGCACTGTGCGAACGCGAACGCGCGACGTTTGCAGCCGACGTGCTGATCGCCTCCGACGGTCCGCGCCTCGCAGCCCACCGGCCGACGCTGTTCCTCGGCTCGCGCGGCGCGTTCAACTTCGACCTTTGGGTGGACCTTCGCGAAGGCGCGCATCACTCGGGCAACTGGGGCGGGCTGCTCGCCAACCCCGGAACGATCCTCGCCAACGCGATCGCCTCGATGGTCGACGGGCGCGGACGCATTCTGGTCGAGGGGCTGCGGCCGCCGCCGATCCCGGCCGCGGTGCGCGCGGCACTGGCCGACATCGAGCCGGGCGAACCCGGCGGCCCGGAAATCGACCGCGACTGGGGCGAGCCGGGACTCACCCCCGCCGAGCGCGTATTCGGCTGGAACGCGCTCGAGGTGCTGGCGTTCCGGACCGGCAATCCCGAACATCCGGTGAACGCGATCCCGCCGCGGGCGAGCGCGCATCTGCAGGTCCGCTTCGTCGCCGGCTGCGATCACACGACCTTCATCCCTGCGCTGCGCGCGCACCTGGACCGGCGGGGCCTGGCAGCGGTCCGCGTCGCGGCTGCGCGATCCGAGGTGATGCGCGCGACGCGGCTCGATCCCGGCCATCCATGGGTGCAGCGAGTCGCGGCGTCGATCGAGCGCACGACGGGAGCGCGCCCGGCGATCCTGCCCAATCTCGGGGGATCGCTGCCCAACGACTGCTTCGCCGAGGCGCTGGCCCTGCCGACCGTTTGGATCCCGCACTCGTATCCGGCCTGCTCCCAGCATGCGCCCGACGAGCACCTGCTGGGCTCGGTCGCACGCGAGGGCCTCGCCATCATGACCGGCCTGTTCCACGACCTCGGCGAGGCTGCGGCCGCGGAGTAGACTCGATCCCTCGCAACCGGCAGCGTTCCGGCCGCGGCCCACGAGGCGGCGGCTCGAGCGGAGCGCGCCGCGTGAGGAGGATGCATGAACGACATCGCGCAAGGCGCCCGCGCACAGCGCGTGGACGAGGTCGCCGGGCTTGTCGCGGCCCGGGTCGCGCCCGACCTGCGCGCGACGCTGCAGGCCTTTGTCGCGCATTACTACGCCCAGGTCGATTCCGAGGACCTGGAGGAACGCCCGGCGGCCGATCTCTACGGCGCGGCACTGTCGCACTGGAATTTCGCGCGCAAGCGCGAGCCCGGGCGCGCGCGGGTTCGCGCCTTCAATCCCACGCTCGACGAGCACGGCTGGCAATCGCGGCACACGGTCGTCGAGATCGTCAACGACGACATGCCGTTCCTCGTCGACTCGGTGGCGATGGAGGTCAATCGGCACGGCCTGACGCTGCACCTGATCATCCACCCGATCGTCGGCGTCGTCCGCGCCGCCGACGGCACGCTGCTATCGCTCGCGCCCGACGACGGTACGGCGCCGGCGCTGGAGTCGTTCATCCACATCGAAGTCGACCGGACCGTCGAGACCGACGCGCTCGAGCGCCTCGCCGCCGACATCGCGCGCGTGCTCGACGACGTGCGCACCGCGGTGACCGACTGGAAGCCGATGCAGCAGAAGGCCCGCTCGATCGCGGCCGACATCACGCGCGAACCTCCGCCACTGTCCCCCGATCAGCTCGCCGACGGTGCGGCTTTCCTCGCGTGGCTCGCCGAGGACCATTTCACGTTCCTGGGCTATCGCTGCCACGACCTCGTGCGCGTCGGTGGCCAGGATGCGCTGCAAATCGTCGCCGGGACAGGGCTTGGCATCCTGCGCGAAACCCCGGGCAAGGACATCGCGGTGAGCTTCGCCGCGCTGCCACCGGAAGTCCGCGCCTATGCGCGTCGCCCCGAGCTCCTGGTCATCACCAAGTCGATGTCGCATTCGACCGTCCACCGGCCCGGCTACCTCGACTACGTTGCCGTCAAGCGCTTCGATGCCGCCGGCCGCGTGTGCGGCGAGCATCGCTTCCTGGGCCTGTTCACGCACCTCGCCTACAGCGCCAACCCGTCCGAGATCCCGTTGTTGCGGCACAAGACCGCGAACGTCATCCGGCGCGCCAACCTTCCGCCCGGCGGCCACGCCGAGAAGAACCTGGTCAACATCCTCGACAGTTACCCGCGCGACGAGCTGCTGGAGACGCCCGAGGACGAGCTGCTGCAGACCGCGATCGGCATCCTCCACCTCGGTGATCGCCAGCGCTTCCGCCTGTTCGTCCGCCGCGATCCCTTCGAGCGATTCGTCACCTGCCTGATCTTCGTGCCGCGGGAGAACTACGCGACCGACGTCCGCCAGAAGTGGCAGTCGATGCTGCTGCAGGCCTTCAACGGCCAGACCTCGGACTTCAACGTCAACCTGTCCGAATCCGCGCTGGCGCGCGTGCTGATCACCGTCCGCACGACGCCCGGTCACGTTCCGCAGCTCGACGTGCGGGCGCTCGAGGCGCGTCTTGCAGGCGCCGCACGGCGCTGGGGCGACGACCTGCGCGGCGCGCTGATCGACGCCGTGGGCGAGGCGCGCGGCAGCGCGCTGTCGCATCGCTACGCCGGCGCGTTCCCGGCCGGATATCGCGAGGATACGGCGGCCCGCGCGGCCGTCCCCGACATCGAGACCATGGAGCGGCTCTCGCCGTCCGAGCCGCTGGCGATGTCCCTTTACCGACCGCTCGAGGCTGCGCCCGATGCCCTTCGCTTCAAGCTGTTCCGGCTCGGCGCCCCAGTCACGTTGTCGGACAGCCTGCCGATGCTCGAGCGGATGGGCATGAAGGTGCTGGACGAGCGCCC
>DAHUXO010000152.1 GCA_027307095.1 Betaproteobacteria bacterium
CCTCGACCTGCGGGTCGCCGGCCGCTCGGCCCGCCGGACGCAGCGGATCGTGGACATTGAAGCTGCGCTGATAGAGCCAAAGGTATCCGGCCTGGAAGGCCGCACCGATCACGAAGGGTGCGGCGAGCATCCCGCTGTCGAACAGCGCACCCGCCGCGACCGGACCCACCGAGCGCGGAATCTGCCGCGATATCGCCGAGATCATGCCCGCGAATCCCAGCCGCTGATTGCGGACCAGGCTCGCAGTGATCGCCGAACGGGGTCCGTTGGTCGCGCGGTTCAGGGTGTTGCGCAGCAGGCAGATGCCGATCGCCGTGGCAAGGGTGGGCGCGACCGGGAAGGCGAAGAGCAGGGCCAGCGCGCCAAGGCGCAGGCTGACGATGACGCGCATGAGCCCATAGCGCCGGGAGAGCGGAAGCGTCGCCTGGGACGATGCGGCGGCAAACAGGAAGCCCGCTGCGATCAACGGGGCGATGTGTCGGGGACCGATGCCGAAGCGTACTGCGAACCAGTACGAGACCAGCGGTCCGGCGAGGCCGATGCCCGTTCCCTGCAGGAAATTCGCGAGCGCGAGCAACCGCAGGTTGCGGTTCTCCTCGTGGCGCACGACGCGCTCCGCGGAGGCATCGCCCGGCGGATCGAGCGCGACGTGGCGGTCCTCGGCCATCGCGATCAGGCCGAGGCAGATCAGCGCGAAGACCAGTGCCACCGCGAAGATCGGGCGATAGGCCTGATCGGCGGGAACGTTGGCCGCCATGAGCCCCGGCACGATGGCACAGGCGGCGCCCACTGCCATGCCGAGAAATCCCAGCGTCGCATTCGTGGAAAGGACGCGCGAACGCACGCCCGGATCCAGTCCTTGCGCCAGCCATGCCTTCTCGAGAGTCGCGAAGGGGCCCGCTGAGCCGTTGGCGCCGCGTCCAAACGCGCCGACGATGGCGGCGGCGCCGAGGATCGCCGCGTTGGTCGTCACCATTGCCGCCGCGCAGGCCAGAGCAAACATTGCGTCATAGCCCAGCAGGAAGCGCTTGCGCCCGATGCGGTCGCTGGCGATCGACCCGGCGACGGTCATGACGACGCCGAAGATCAGGCCGCCGGCGAGCACTGACCCAATGGCCGCCCCCGACCAGTGCAGAGACTTGAGGTACAGCGCGAAGTCGACGGCGAGGACGCCTTGCGCAACGCTGCGCGCCACTCGGGCGGCCTGCAGCAGCAGCAGGGTCCGGCGCAAGTGCGGATCGCGACGACCGGTCATGCCGCGATGCTACCCGGCCTGCATCGCCCGCGGCCCAGCAGGAACTCCCAAGCCTGCTCGTGCAGCCCTGCGCGGCGGACCAGCCCGCTGAAGCTGTGGCCTGCGTCCGGCAGCCGGCGCAGCTGCACAGGCTCGGGCAGGCCGAGCGCGCGCGCGCGCGAATTCATGGCGGCGGTCCAGCGCATTGCGCGCTCGATCCGCGTCGTGCCCTGCTGCGTGTCGACACGCTCGCGCTGGCGCAGGCTGGGACCGCGCCGCTGGTCGCGCATGCCGACGAAAACGCAACCCGGCACGCTCAGGAAACGCTGCTGGCCGGTCATGTCCAGGCCGTCCGGCGGCTCGCGCAATCCGTAGGGATAGTCCGCCGACTCATCCGGAAATGTATACCACCCCGCGGCGCTGATCGCGTAGCGGGCGACGCGCTGGGGATGCGCGATGACGAACCGGTGGGTGAACTGCGCGCCTCCCGAATGTCCGAACAGGTGCAGCTTGCGGCTGCGCAAGCCGCACGACGCCAGGACGTCGTCGACCAGCGCGATCAATGCGAGGTCGGCACGCGGCCCGAGGCCGCGTCGCCCGAGGCGCTGGTAATCGGGGAACCCGGCGGCATCGAACAACGGCGCGATGACGATCGCCTGCCGCGATTGCGCGAGTCCGGCGAACGCATTGAAGTGGTCCAGCGCATTGCGGCTGATCCCGTGGATCGCGACGAACACCGGCGTGTCGATGCCCTGGTCCGGCGGCAGCCGCAAGGCGTAGCGCAGGCCCGGGCCGAACTCCTGCAGCGCGGACGCGAGGGGCGGCAGGCGTTCCGGCGACCAGGCCGGCGGCGCGCTCGCCAAGTTCACTCGAGACACGGGATTGGCGAGCCGACGCAGCTAGCGCTGGGGAATCTGCGCAAGACGCAGGCTCGGCAGCCGCCGCAGGACCGGAAACAGGCTTTCGACGATGCGCGGATCGGCGAGCTCGTCGGGGGTGTGCACCGGCAGCGCGATGGCCTGCTGCGCTTCCCTCGCCGCCAGCGGCGACGCGGTGACGACGCCGCTCACGGCCGTGACCGGCAGGCGATGCTGCCGCAGCCATTCGACGCCCGCGACGGCGCTGAGTGCATCCGGGGCCGCGAACAGCACCGCATCGACGCTCTTGATGAAGCGCATGGAGCGGACCAGTGCCGCCGTTTCGGCCTGCAGCAGGCCGTCGGCGACCTCCACCACCACGCATTCGACACCCGCAGCGGCGACATGGCGAGTGAGTTGCGTGAGGATCTGCTCCAGCGCCTCGATCCCGAGGCCCGCCGTGCTGGCGTAACCCGCGTCGGTGAAGTCGAGCACGGGCGCCGCGCCCGCGTCGGTCATCAGCCAGCGATCTCCGCCCGCGCCGGTTCCGGTCAGCTTGGCGGCCCCGACCCGGAGGCCGAGCCGCCGAAGTCCCGCGATCACGCTCGCTGCGGTCGTCGTCTTGCCCGCGTTCATGCTCGATCCGAGCACGGCGACGGTGAACGCGGCGCGGCTCGCGGGCGGCGTGCCGAGCGCTGCGCGGCGCATGTTGAGCACGCCATGCGCATCGGCGAGCAGGCCGATCGGTTCGATCTGGGTTGCGGGCCGGATGCTCGCATGCCGGCTCTCGACCCGCGCGGCGATTCCGCCGGCTGCCACCAGGTGGCATGCCGACAGATCATGCGGCACGCTCGCCTCGAACTGATCCGGCGCATAGCGCGCGCCGAACGCGACGATGATCTCGTCGCCGGGCCAGAGGCGGACGCGGCGGCCGGTGGACGATTCCAGGTGCTGGTGCTGGCCGAGCAGGGTGACGCATGCGAGCACCAGGTCCCCCGCTTCAGGGCGCCTGTCGGTGACGAGCCTCGTCGCCTCCGCGAGGTTCACGCGGCGGATGCTGTACGACGTCTTGGCGTGTTTCACGCGGCCGGGGAAGAGAGAGAGCGCCGAGGCGCCGCTCGAGAGGACGATATGTTCCGCGGACCTGGCGTCCCGGGTTTCCGACTGGTAAGTGACTGGCACGACGGCGTCTCCTGACAGGTTGCTGATTGAGTTGCTCGGGGGTATCGAACCCCTCGTTGCTTCGATGGTGTGCGGCCGGTCGCGACGGCATTGCCACGGACCTGCCAAAACCCACGACCACGGTAGGGAGATTGCTGACCGATTCTTAACTGACGCTTAAGACATCGGCATGAGACGGTCATCAAGGCGTCATGTGTTCATGGCAGGTCGCCGGCACCGGCGGCGCGCAATTCGCACGTCAGCTCCCTCGCTCGCTCGATTCCCGACGCTCGTCGTCGCTCGAACCTCGCTCGGTCGCCACGCTCTTCAGCGAAAGCGCGGGTGAGAAACCCGGGAGGTGAACGGTTCCGCTCAAGAACGCCGCGATGAAGCCGGCCAGGAGCACGGCCGCCGCCCAGCGCGACCCGCGGATCGCTTCGCCCGGGTGACCGGACTTGTAGCCGGTCAACATCGCCTTGGGGAGGTTTTCGCGATGCAGGAGACTGCTGACGACGACGCCCGCGATGTGGACGATGACGACTGCGAGCATGGCGTTGCCCGCGACCTGGTGGAACTCCTCCAGCCACTTGCCGCCGATGTGGTTGTAGGTCGCGTAGCCTGCGGCCACCGTGGTGATGCCCAGGGTGACGATCGCGTAGATCGCCCAGCTTCCGGCGGGATTGTGTCCGACGTAGTGGCGCGGATTGCGGGTCAGCAGCGACCGCAGGTAGGAAAGCACCGCGCGCGGCCCGTAGGCGAACGATGAGAGGCGCGCGTAGCGCGTCCCGAAGATCGCCCACAACAGCCGGAAAGCGATGAGGACGCCGACCGTGTAGCCGAGGGTGGCGTGGACGTCGCGCCAGCGCTCGGAACCGGAGGTGACATACGCGCCGGCGAAGCAGACTGCCAGCAGCCAGTGAAACACGCGGACCGGGAGATCCCAGACGAGGATTCGGATCCTTTCGCCGGGGTGGCGCTCCAGGAAGGATTGCGGACCGACCTCGCTCGTCGGTTGCGCGCCGATGCTCGAATTCATCGCTGTCTCCGTTGGCTGATGCACGGAGGCGAGACTAGGCGGCGTTTCTTATCCGGCGCTTAACCGGCGGGATCCACCCGGTCGGCGCGAAACCGGGTCTGCCCCGGTTCTTGCGGGCGCGGATTGCGTCGTGTGCGCGGCGGTCAGACGAGCCCGGTGACGGGCAGCGCCGCGCCGTGAACGGCGCGGGCGTCGTCGGAGGCGAGGAAAGCGATCACGTTCGCGAGATCCTGCGGAGCGACCCATTTCGCCGGATCGGCGCGCGGCATCGCGGCGCGGTTGTCCGGTGTGTCGATGATCGTCGGCAGCACGCAGTTCACGTTGATCCGGTGTTCACGCAGCTCGGCGTCCATTGCCTCGGTCAGGCGCACCACCGCGCTCTTGGCGGCGCTGTAGGCGCCCATCAGCGCCGCGCCTTTGCGGGCGGCGAACGCAGCGACGTTGACGATGCGCCCGCCATTGCCCGCGCGCATCACGGGCACCACTGCATGCGCGGCGTTGACGAGCGTACGCACATTGGCATCGAGCAGGAAGTCGAGCGTCGCGTCGGAGAGCTCGTGGACCGGCTCGCCCATGCGGAAGGCGCCGGTGACGTTGCACAGGACATCGATGCTGCCGAATCGCTCGACCGTCGTCGCGACGGAGCG
>DAHUXO010000155.1 GCA_027307095.1 Betaproteobacteria bacterium
TCGCCAGGTGGTTGAGGGCTTTTTGGATCGTGCCGAGACTTGCCGGCAATACCTCCGCCAGCTCCGCCTCGGACGGCAGGAGCTCGCCGGGCTTCCATTTCCCCCGCTCGATCCTCGCCAGGAGCAGCTCGGCGATCTGCCGGTACTTTGGGGTCCGTAGCGCCTCGGCCGCGTCCCGCCGGTCTTGGGGATTGCCGAGCCGCAGGACATCCGCCATGGGCGTTACTCCTATATAGGTATTGGCTGAACCGTTAGGCCGTCTCGATCGAACCACTAGCTCGGCCGGTTCAGAAAACTACGCCAGCCTCGTCAGCGATGTCAAGTATCCCTATATAGGTCTCAGGAAAGCCCGCCGTGCACGACGACCAACAGGCCATGGGCAGGTGTCGATCCCCGATTCGCGATGGTGTGACCTTGATCGGCCGGATAGCGGGCAGTTTCGCCGAGCTTCACGCGCCGGGACGCCTTGCCCACCGCAACCTCCATGACACCGCTAAGCACGCTGAGGTGCTCGACGGTTCCCGGGTCGTGGCCTTCGGACTTGAGCGCACCGGCGGGCGCCAGTGTCAGGTCGTACCATTCGAAGCGACCGGCAAGCTCCATCGGGCCGAGAATCTTCACGGTGTGCTGCGCATCGGTCCCCGCGAGCGTCGGCAACTCGTGCTTGCCCAGCACGCGAACCACCTCCTCCTCGCGAGGACCTGCCGAGAACAGCTGGTTCAATCCCAGTCCCAGCGCGCTGGCCAGGCGCCAGGCCACCGCGATCGTCGGGTTCGCCTTGTCGCGCTCGATCTCGGAGAGCATCGATTTCGACACCCCGGCGGCGCGCGAGAGCTGCTCGAGGGTCATCTTCCTGGCCGTGCGCAGCCGCTGCAGCGTCTGTCCGACCCTGGGGGGAACAGCGGCGGGTCGCCTCGACTCGGGAGTATTTGCCATGTCTTGTTCGGTATATTAGACTTGTTCGGTATATCGAACACATTCCATCCGGACACCACCCCGTCCTGCATGGCGATCGATGTTAGCAGATTGTCCCCCGCATTCCAGGAGCATGCAGATGAGCAGGATTCTCGTGATCGGGTCGAACGGCCAGATCGGGAGCGAGCTGACGGCCGCGCTGGCGAACGAGCACGGTTCCGCGAACGTCATTGCCTCGGATGTCTCGCTTCCCACCCTGCCGCAGTGCACCCAGTTCGTGTCTCTCGACGTCCTGGACAACGCGCGCCTGCGCGAGATCGTCGATCGCCATTCCATCACCGACATCTACCTCCTCGCGGCGGTGCTCTCGGCGAGGGGTGAGTCGGCGCCGCTGTCGACGTGGACCCTCAATGTCAACGGATTGCTCAACGTCCTCGAGCTCGCCAGGGAAAAGCGCGTGTCGCGCGTGTTCTGGCCGTCGTCGATCGCGGCATTCGGGCCGCACAGCTCGCTGGAGACGGCGCCCCAATGGGCGATCATGGACCCGACGACCATCTACGGCGCCAGCAAGGAGGCTGGCGAGCGGCTGTGCGAATACTACTTCGCCAAGTTCGGCGTCGACGTCCGGAGCATCCGCTACCCCGGCGTCGTCGGCTACAAGACGCCGCCCGGCGGAGGTACCACCGACTACGCGATCGCGATCTTCCAGGCAGCGAAGCGCGGCGAGCCCTATCGCTGCTTCCTCGACGCCCACATCACGCTCCCGATGATCTACATGCCCGACGCGGTGCGCGCCACGCTGGAACTGATGAAAGCCGAACCCGGGCGGTTGCGCATCCGCTCTTCCTACAACATCCTCGGAACGAGCTTCAGCCCGGCGGAGCTCGCCCGGTCGATCCGGAAGCGAATCCCCCATTTCCAGGTCACCTACGTGCCCGATTTCAGGCAGCAGATCGCACAATCATGGCCGCGAACCGTCGACGACTCGCAGGCACGCGCGGACTGGGGCTGGGAGCCCCGCTTCGACCTGGAAGCGCTGGTCGAGGACATGATCGCCAACGTACCGCTCGACTGGGAAATGCCTCCGCTCGCACGCGTGGCGTCGTGACCAGCGCGTCGCGCGGGGCCGCCCCCTTCGATTCCCGGTCAGCCGACCCTGCGCAGCACGCGTACGTGCATCGGGCGTGTGAAATGCGCGCCGCCGGGGCCCATGTGCGGCTCGAAGACTGCGCGCACCGAAGCGAGCTTGGCGTCGTCGATGCGGTGATCGGCGTAAGTCGGCCGCATCATGCGCTGCTCGAAATCGGCGAAGTCGGCGAAGTGCGCGGGCATCTCGAAGCGCCGCTCGGCCACCGGCTCCCAGACGCCTGAGCGCAGCGCGGCGTCGAGCGCGGCCTGCGCCGCTGCGCGCACCACGCCCTCCTCGTTGTACAGGCGGACCACCTCGTTGAGCGCACCGCCGTAGACCGGCTCGGACACATAGAGGTGCCCGCCCAGCCGCAGCACGCGCGCCACTTCACCCAGGGCCTGCCCCAGCAACGGCTGCGGTACGTGGTGCAGCGACTTCAGCATCAGCGCCAGATCGAAGCTCGCATCCGGGAACGGAATCGCCTCGGCCCCGCCCGCGACGAAGCGCAGCCCCTTCTGCGGCGCGGCGACGTTCTTCGCGTGCTGGCGCTCGTCGACCTCGAGCCCGGTCACGTGGCTGTCGGGATGCCGCTCCACGAGCGAGCGCGCCAGCTTGGCGGCACCGCAGCCGAGCTCGATGATGCGCTGTCCGGCGAGCGGGACGAGGCTGGCCAGTACGTCCAACTCGTCATCGACGAGGGGCAAGCTGTCTTCGGCAGAGGTCATCGATTCTCCAGGGTGGCGTCCGACGTCGCGCGAGGATCCGCGGCGCCGGTCAGTTTACCTGCAGGGTCTCGATCACTCCGTGGCCAGCTGCATGAGCCGAGCATGGAACGACTCCACCTCTGCGCGCGACCTGAAGATCGTCTCGTAGTACGGTGGTGACGCCGGATCTGCCCAGCCCGCACGGTGCTTGGTACAGAAGCGCTCGGCATAGCGCTGCCAGTTCTCGTCGTAGCCGCCGCCCGATGCGTGCACGATCCGCAGATCGCCGGCTGCCGCCAGTCGGAATCCGGCGAGCGCCGCGCGGTAGGTCCAGTCGATGTCGTAGCCGTGGAAGCCGTCGAAGGTCTCCGCGTCGAAACGCACCGACGCGAAGACCTCGCGCCGCGCCGCGAGGAAAACGCCATCGAGCACGGTGACGTCCCCCGCGACGGGCCGCGGATCGAGCAGGTCGACGCGCCATTCGTCGCTGTCCGGTGCGTGGTGCGTGATCCAGCCGCGCAGATACGGATGGCCTGCCCAGAGCGGCGTCGGGCCGGTCATGCGGACGCTGCCGACGACACCCACGACATCGTAGCTGCGCAGGTGCGCCAGAAGGCGCGTGGCGAAGTCAGAGGCGAGAATCTCGATATCGTCGTGCGAGAGCACGATCACGTCACCGGTCGCGCGGTCGAGGCCGCGGTTGTAGCCCTCGGCAAGCGAGACGGCGTTGCGGATCGAAATGATCTCGTGGCGCACGCCGGCAAGCAGCCTGCCGTACAACGCGGCCACCTGCGCCGCCTTGGCGTCGTCCACCGAGCAGACGATGACACTCACGGGGCGCGGGTCGACCACCACTGCTTCCGCAACGGCAGCACCGGGCGAAGCGTCCGGCGCACTTCGCACCCACATCGCGAGCGTCCCCACGCAACCCTTGGCCGCATCGGGCAGCATCGGATCCTTGCACCATGCCGCGTAGAGCGCGGCCGAAGCGCCACCAAGATCGCCCAGGCGGCGGCGCACCACCCCCAGGTTGAAATGCGCATCGGCCGATTGCGGATCGCAGGCAACCGCACGCTCATAGGCCCGCGCCGCCGCAGGGAGTTGATCGAGGCGCGCGTGCACGTTGCCGAGGGCCAGCCACGCCTCGACCATGCCGGGTCGCGCCGCCACTGCAGAATGCAGGAAGCCGATTGCCGCTGCGGCGTCCTTCCGGCGGCTCGCGATCAAGCCACGCAGGTACAGGAGCTCGGCGCTATCGGGTGCGCGCGCGAGCGCGCTGCGAAGGACCGCGTCGGCCTGCGCCAAGTCACCGGCCGCGATCAGTCGGCGCGCATCGCGGACGACCTCGGTTGGCGAGCCTGAGCTCAAATCCGGTGCCATTCCGGTCCCCTGGATCGCGCCATCCTCTACCGGGCTGCGATCGGCGTTCCTCTCGTGAATCCGGATTCCGGGGAGCTTACGGCTCCGCTGGAGGAGCGTCCAGCAATACCCAGCCCTTTCCACTGCGCGCTGCAAGGCTCCTGGAACCACGGGGAATTCGACGTCACCCTCGGCGGGATAGGTCGGAGCTCTCGCTCCGAAGCGCGAGCGAAGCGTGGCCGACAGGGAAGCCGGGTCCACGCGATCCTGAAGGCAGATGTCTTGCGCCAGATGGGCATCGATGCATTCGCCCACGCGCCGCGTGACATGGGGCCGCCGCTGACGCATCGCGTGGTCGATGTGCAATCCGCTCGACTGCGGCACGCTGGCATCGGAATGCCACCTTGGCGGGTGACGCAGGAGCAGCTGCTGCGCCTCGGCCCGGAATTGCGAATCAGCGTCTCCGCCGCGTCCGCGTCCCTCGACTGTCATGAACTCAGACGTGCGTCTCGGCTCGGCCTGCCGGGCCCGCTCGAGCGCACGGTCGCCGCAAACAGTCAGCCCCGCCGGAGCGGGGCTGGGATGGCGCGGAACTCGCTAGCGCTTGCGACGCGAGAAGCCGAGTCCGGCGAGCCCGAGGCCGAGAAGCGCGAGCGTCGCGGGCTCGGGCACGCTGGCGACGCTTGCGGCAAACGTCAACGAGTCATTGCTGGTAAATGTCACGTTGTCGCCGCCGGGGCTCGTATAGAAGCCGTCAACGTTCGGTCCGGGTGGAAGTATCGTGGGCGTCAAAGCACTTGGGGACGAGCTCGATGACGTAACGGTGACCGGCCCGAACGACGTCAGGAGTTGATATCTCGCCAGAGAAGGATCGGTAAATCCGAGCCCATTCAAGAAGCTGCTGTCGTAGAAATCGATGTTCTGGAATGACGTAC
>DAHUXO010000160.1 GCA_027307095.1 Betaproteobacteria bacterium
CGACGAAGCCGACGACGGCCGAAAACGCGAGGAGCGGGCCGTACTGCAGGCCCTGGGCCGCGAGCGCCTGGTCGAGGCCGAGCACTCTCAGCACGATCGACAGGACGAGGACCACCGCAAGGTTGGTGGCGAGGAACAGGAAGATGCGCTTCATGGCGTGGTCGGATGTCCCGGAGGGCGGATTTGCATTGCGGATATGGGCGCGTTGGCTACGGGCGCAAGGGCTCCCGGATGCTCCAGTGCTTGACCGGCCACAGCGCGCCGGCACGGGACCGCGCCGGCCGGGTAGCGCGGCATGCTGTCAGGCTACTTTACAGCCTGGTGGCCCATCGAAGTCGAGTGTCGAGGCAAGCCACTGAAAGATATCGATAATTCAGCGCGCGCACGCCGCTTGCTTGGGCACTCCTGGCCAGCGCTGCGGCGGATCGGGCGGGGAGGGAGCGGCCCGGTCGCCGCACTTGTCATTCACGAATCGTGTAGGAGGGAACGGAATGCTGAATCATCGATTGCAGCAATTGCTGGTCGGCGTGACGCTCGCGAGTGCACCAATGCTCGCGCTTGCTCAAGTAGCAGGCGACGACACCACGCTGACGATCCCGGAACCCGCGACGCTCGCCTTGCTGGGCGTCGGCGTGGTCGGCATGATCGTCGCAGCGCGGAACCGGGACAAGCGCAAGTAACCGCGCGCACCGCAATGACGAAGCCCCGCCGGCAGCGCGCGGGGCTTCGTCATTCAAGGATTTCGGCGCTCCGTAGCCGCGCGCCCTGCAGCATTCTCTCCCGGCAGCACCTCGCCTCACCTGCCGACGCCGCGCGATCGGCGGGCTACTTCGGCAAGGCCGCGTTCCCGAGTTGGCCGAGCATCAGCATCGCCGACAGGCAGTGCTGCATCAGGTCCACCCGTGTCGAGGGTTCGTAGAGACCCGCAATGAACGCGCCGCCGAAGCCCGACATGCGCGGGGCGGAAAGCCTCGCGTCGCCCCCGAGAGTCAGGCCTTCCTGGCCGCTCCGAACCTGCATCCGCGGGAGCTTCGCCGCTTCGGCGGCAACCCAGCTGCGCAGTTGCTGAACCGCCTCGACGTCGGCGGCGTCTTTGGCGTCGAGGACCCCCAGCGTCGCGGCGACGCCTTCCATGTCGCCGCAATTGTTCCCATCGGGTCCGAGGCGGTTGCGAAAGCGCGTCAGGAACACCTGTGCCTGGCTGCGCAGGAATGCGAGGAAGCGAGGATCGTGGGTCATCGCGTAGCGCTGCGCCGCCGCCATCGCGCCCCAATGGTAGAAATTCGGATCGGGCTGCTGCGAATAGCGCGCGATCATCGCGCGATCGAGATCGTGGAGCGCCGCAGCGACCTCGGTGTCGGCGGGGTGCAGGTCACAGTAGACCGCGAGTGCCAGCCATCCCTCGCCGTTGTAGAAAGGCGAATCGTCGATCGACGTCGGCAGCCAGCGGAATCCGCCGCCCGGGATCCGGAGGGTGAGCAGCCCTTTCAGCCAGGACTGCCGCAGCGCCGCGTAGCGGTCGTCGCCGCTGGCGTCCGCGTAGCGCAACTCGGCGAGCAGCGCCAACGCGACCGTTCCGGCCGCGGCAACCTCGTACTTCCCATTGCTGCTGATGACGCTGCCTTCGCCCGCAGTCTCGTAGAGCAGGCCGTGGCGCAGCAGCGCCGTCTGCAACGTCCAGCGCCCGTAGGGGATCGACAGCAGATGCGCTCCCTCGATCCAGCGCTGCAGCCGCGATTTGCCGATGGGCAGCGAGTAGCGGCCGAAGGCCGCCAGGATCCGCTGGAGAGGCTCGCGCAAGCGTGGATCGTGCGTGCGCTGGTAGTACGCTGCCAGCGCTGACGCTGTCCCGGCCTGGCGGATCAGGTTCTCCGGCGATACGCGGCCAGGCTCCAGTGGCTTGTCGGCCAGAAAATCGAAGCCGTAGGGGAACAGGCCGCTCGCCGTCTGGGATGCGATCAAGCCATCGACGGTCGAGCGCATCATCGATGGATAATCGACCGCGAGATCTGCAGCCCGGAGCGCGGGTGCGACCGTCAGGAATGTCGCGGCAACGATCCCGCCGAATGCACGCACAAGCTGCAAACCGACCTCCTGCGGTCCGCGGTGTCCCTGCGTCGGGGACGCTGCGGACGGATTAGTCTCGCTGCGGACGGATTGGTCTCGATTGGTCCGCGGGGGATCACGGGCGCGGCTTGGACCAGGAGTCCTTGAGCGTCACCGTGCGGTTGAACACCGGTTGCCCGGCGCGATGATCGACGAGGTCGGTCACGAAATAGCCGTGGCGCTCGAACTGGAAATGTTCCTCGGGCTGCGCGGCCGCGAGCGCGGGCTCGACGAACGCGCGGATGACGGTCTTCGAGGCGGGATTCAGGTCGTCGACGTAATTGCGCTCCTCGTCCCCCGATGCTTCGTCGTCCTCCCCTGCCACGACCCTCGCGTGCGCGGGCGCAGGCCCGACCTCGGCCAGCACCACGTCGCGGCTGCCCGTCGGATTGCGCGCGCCCGGAAACGGCACGCCGAACAGGCGATCGTACAGGCGCACCTCGGCTGGCACCGCAGCTGCAGCCGAGAGCCAGTGGATGTTGCCCTTCACCTTGCGCTGGTCGGCGCCCGGCGTTCCGCTGCGGGTCGCCGGATCGTAGCTGCAATGGACGACGGTGACGTTGCCGGCGGCGTCCTTTTCGAAGCCGGTGCACCGGACGATGTACGCATAGCGCAGGCGGACCTCGGTGCCGGGCGCGAGGCGAAAGTAGCCTTTGGGCGGCGTTTCCTGGAAATCCTCGCGCTCGATCCACAGCTCCTTCGACAGCGGGACCGCCCGCTTGCCGAGTTCGGGATGCTGCGGGTGGTTGGGTGCGAAGCAATCCTCGCTGTGGCCCCCGGGATAGTTGTCGATCACCAGCCGAACCGGGTCGAGCACAGCGAGCCGGCGGACTGCGCGCGCGTTCAAGTCGTCGCGCATGGCGTCCTCCAGGACGCTCATGTCAATCCACGAATCGGATTTGGCGACGCCGATGCGCTCGGCGAACAGCTGGAAGCCTTCGCGCGTGTAGCCGCGCCGACGCGCGGCCACCAACGTAGGCATCCGGGGATCGTCCCAGCCGTCGACGTGGCGATCGCGGACCAGCTCGATCAGCTTGCGCTTGGACAGCACCACATACGTCAGATTGAGCCGCGCGAACTCGTATTGGCGGGGCAACGGGCGCTCGAGGCGCCCGCCATCGGCGAGCTTTTCGATCACCCAGTCGTAGAGGGGCCGGTGGTCCTGGAATTCCAGCGTGCAGATCGAATGGGTAACGCGCTCCAGTGCATCCGAAATGCAGTGCGTGTAATCGTAGAGCGGATAGATGCACCACTTGTCGCCGGTGCGGTGGTGGCTCGCATGGCGGATGCGGTAGATCGGCGGGTCGCGCAGATTGAGATTGGGGCTCGCCATGTCGATTTTCAGGCGCAGCACGTGCGCGCCGTCGGGAAACTCGCCGGCCCGCATCCGGCGCAGCAGGTCGAGGTTCTCCGCGACGCTGCGGTTGCGATAAGGCCCGGCGACGCCCGGCTGGGTCAGGGTGCCCCGCGTCGCCCGCACCTGGTCGGCGCTCTGGCTGTCGACATAGGCAAGCCCCTGCCCGACGAACCACTCGGCGAAGTCGTACAGCGCATCGTAGTAATCGGACGCGTGATACCGGTGCGGGCCCCAGTCGTAGCCCAGCCACCGCACCGACGCATCGATCGAGTCCTCGTATTCGACGTCCTCCTTCAGGGGGTTGGTGTCGTCGAAACGCAGATGGCAGGTGCCGCCGTTCTCGGCGGCGAGGCCGAAATTCAGGATGATCGACTTGGCGTGGCCGAAATGCAGGTAGCCGTTCGGCTCCGGGGGGAAGCGGGTGACCACGCGCCCGCCGTACATGCCCTCGGCGTTATCCTCGGCGATGATCGCGCGCAGAAAATTCGATCCCGAGGGCGGCGTGCCTCCGGCATGCTTCGATGCGGTCGGCGTCGCAATTGCGGCGGCGTTGGGGGCGCCGACATTGGACGCAACCGACATCTCGCCGGCGGAAGGGCCCGGCGTCGGAGCATGCGCCGGATGCTGCAAGGCAGCATGCGTGGGTTTGTTCATGAACAAGCGGATCCTTCATGGAATTCTAACCGGCACGGCATGCCGCGTCATTGCCCGCATTGCCAGTGCGCGCAGCGCGCACCCCGGAAAACCGCGCCGAATAAGGCTTTGCGGGCGGCCCCGGCATCGGCTTGGTCGATGTTTTCCACAAAACTTGTGGATAGTGGTGTGCATATCTTGTAAATTCGCGCGCTAAGTCATGCGCCGGACTGGGAAAAAGCAACGCTGACCAAATTTGCGCCGAAAAAATGTCTCGTTTATTCAACTATTTGTAATCGGATCCCCGCAGCGCTTTGGGCCTCGATCCGCCTTGCTGTGGCCTCGATATCGGCGATGTATGACAGGTCGGTGACAGGGGTCATGGCCATGTTTGTCATGGACAATTGTCAATTTCAGGGAAAGATGTCGAAGACACTCGCTCGATATCCCGCGGCGAAGCGCCATGGCCGTTGATGCACCGCGCAAGCCCGCGGGCGGCCTCGGCGTCGGCCTCGACCCAGCCGCGG
>DAHUXO010000016.1 GCA_027307095.1 Betaproteobacteria bacterium
CGGTCGAGTGCCGGCTCGTGCGCGAGCCAGAACTCGACGCCGGCGCCGATGTGCTCCTCGTTCAGGAATCGCGGCGCATATTCGTACCACTTCGGAGGAGCGAGCAGCGGGCGCTGCATCGCGTCGACGATTCTCTCCTGGTAGCGCGCGTCGCCCAGCCAGCGGACGAGGCTCGCCCGCGGGAACCCATCGTCGCGCACGAGCTCGTCGATGAAGCGGCGCACGTCGCGCCGGTTCGCGTAACCCAGCGCCGCGGGCGCTCTCGCCCTGCCGCGGGGCATGGCACGCGCGGCCCGCCCGGTCGCGCAGGCCGCAAACGCCATCGCAAGGATGACGAGCGTGCGGCGGCGCGACGGCATGAACATGGTGTGCTGACGGCCAATGGTATCATCGCGCGCGCCTCGCGCATCAGGCACCATCGTCCGCGCAAGGCAGGCCGCGCCGATGCACAAACTCTATCCGCTGTTTCGCCCGCTGCTGTTCGCGGCCGACCCCGAACTGGCGCACGAGATCGCGTTCGCGGGCCTCGACGCCGCCGCGAAGACCGGCATCGCGCAGCTGGTCGCACCGCGCCTCGCTCCCTCTCCGGTCGAGGTGATGGGCATCCGCTTTCCCAACCGGGTCGGACTGGCGGCGGGCCTCGACAAGAATGCCGAGCACCTCGCGGGGCTCGCGACGCTGGGCTTCGGCTTCCTCGAAGCGGGAACGGTGACCCCGCGGCCGCAGCCCGGGAACCCCCGCCCGCGGATGTTCAGGATCGTCGCGGCGCAGGGCCTGATCAACCGGCTCGGGTTCAACAATCTCGGCGTCGAGCGCTTCGTCGCGAACGTCGCACGCTCCGGCTATCGAGGCGTGCTGGGCGTCAACATCGGCAAGAACTTCGACACGCCCAACGAGCGGGCGGTCGACGACTACGTGGCCTGCCTGCGCGCGGTCTACGACTGCGCGACCTACGTGACTGTCAACGTCTCGTCACCCAACACCAAGGGCTTGCGCGACCTCCAGTCCGAGGGGGCGCTATCGGCGCTGCTCGAGCGCATCGTCGGCGAACGCGACCGGCTTGCGCAGGCGCGTGGGCGCCGCGTGCCGCTGGCGGTGAAGATCGCGCCCGACCTCGAGGACGATGCGCTGCGCGGGATCGCGCGGCTGCTGGTCGGTCACCGGATCGACGCCGTGATCGCGACGAACACGACGATCGCGCGCGACGGCGTCGCCGGCCTGCCCAATGCCGACGAGCCCGGCGGCCTGTCGGGTGCACCGCTGCGCGAGCGCTCGACGGCGGTGCTGCGCATTCTCGCGGCGGAACTCGGCGGCGCGCTCCCGATCATCGGTGTCGGAGGCATCCTGTGCGCCGACGACGCGCGCGAGAAGATCGCTGCGGGGGCGACGTTGGTGCAGCTCTACACGGGACTGATCTATCGCGGCCCCGATCTGGTCGCGCAGTGCGTGCGCGCGCTCGCGTCCCCCGCCTGAGCCGGTTGGGCGCACGGCCCCGGCGGCGCAGGGCGGCGGGCAGCGCCTTCAGCGCGCCGCGACGAGGATCTTGGCGTCGGCCTCGGCGACGGAGGTTCCATCCTGGATCGTCGCCTTGCCCGCGAGCACGACGATCCCGCCGCGATGCGCGGATTTCGGAAGCAGCCCGGTGACCGTCCACCGCGAGGTCAGCGTGTCCCCCGCGCGCACCGGAGCGAGGAAGCGCGCCCGATGCTCGAGGTAGGCGATCGCCGTCCCGTGGAAATACATCCCGACCGCGGCCCCCATGATCGCTGAGGTCATCATGCCATGCAGTATCGGCGTGCCGTAGCGCGTTCCCTTTGCGAATTCGGCATTGGTGTGGTGGGGATTGAAGTCGCCGATAAGCCCCGCGCCGAGCACCAGGTGCGTCTCGGTCACGGTCACCGCGCTCGCGAACACGTCACCCTCGCGGACGTCTTCGAACCACCTGCCGCTGCCTTCCAGCGCGTTCACTCGGGCCTCGCAGCGGCGCCCTGGCGCAGCACGCTGCCGCGAATGCCTAGACGGCGGCGGCCTCGAGCTCGAAGCGACCGCTGAACTCGCTCAGCACGCTCGTGAACGCGCGGTCGATCAGCGGCTCGGCCTCGACCAGGCGGGCGCGATTGATGCGGAACTGCTCGGCGAGGTCCTCGGCCGTCATCGACAGGGCTTTCTGTCCCTGGCGGTTGGTGAACAGGTAGGTGCCGCGCAGCGGGCTGACCCACGCAAGCTTGGCGAACGACAGTTGCGCATCCTCGTCCTCGAACTCGACCCACTGGCCCCGTTCCAGGCTGCTCGCGATTTCGAGGTACTCGTCCTCGAGCACCGCCGATTCGGCGCCGGACACGGCCGGCTGCGCGGGCGCCATCGCATCCGCCAACGCTTCGGCGCGGGCTGCCGCTGCGGTGTCTCCGGAGGCTTTCGCGGCCTCGGCCTCCGCACGCGCGGCTTCGGCGACCGCGGCCGTAGGCGAGGACGCGGTGCCGAGCGCAGGCTTCACTGCGGCCGCGTGGGCTTCGACCAGGTGCCCCATGAATGACTCGCGCTCGCCCGCCGCCCATTGTGCCGCGGGAACGGTGGCGCCGAGGCGCTTCAGCAGCGACGGCAGGAGCGCCACGAGGTGCTTGCGGTCCTCGGCTGTCCTCTTGGGTTGCACGCTCCAGACCAGGTCCTCGAGTGTGCTCACCGCCGACGTCCACGCCTCGCTCTCCTCGCCGTCGCGCAGATAGATGGTTTCGAGGGAGCGCTGCAGGTTCCCGCGCAGGAACTGGGCGAGGAACTGGGGTATCGGGTAGCTTTCGACGCGGCGCTCGACCTCGGACTTCGCGATCGCCGTGGCGAGATCCTTGCGGTCGCTCTGGTTGATTTCCTCGACGCTGGGCGCGAAGTTCTCCTCCGCTACCTGTTCCTCGGACGTCAGGAAGGTTTCGAGCTCGACCCGCAGCTGGTCGAAGATCGCGAGGTCGTCGGCGAATCCGTCGATGATCCGGTGGACAATCCGGTCGATCGTGCGGTACAGCGGATCGTCCTGCCCCATCTCGGGCGCCCAGCCGAGTCCCGCCGCGGCGAGCGCATTGACGAGCAGGCGTGACGGATGGGACTTCCTGGCGAAGAACGCCCCGTCCAGCATCGCGACCTTCAGCACCGGTATCTGCAGCCGCGCGAGCAGTGCCTTGATGCCGTCGGGGAGATCGCGCGTCTCGAAGATGAAGTCGAACAGCATCGCGACCATCTCGATCGTCATCGCCTCGAGCTGGTTGGCGCGCTGCCCGAGCGCCGAATCCTGCAGGTCGCGCAGGACGTTGTGCATCCCTTCGGGGATGCCCGCAAAGGCGACCTGGGCTCCCTCGACGTCGAATCCGGTCTGCCCGGCCTGCAGACGCGTCAGCCCCTCGTGCAGGCTCTGCGTGGCCATGATCGGCGCGCCCGGCACGTACCCCGACGGCGTCGGAGGCAGGGGCGCGAAAGCCTGGGCGCCGGTGGGCGGCGCAGGATGCCCGGCCAACGGGAATCCGCCGCGCGAGGCGAGCTGGCGGAACATCGCCATGATGTCCGTCTCGGACGCAGGCGGCTGCGCATCCGGCTTCTTCGGCGCACCGTGCGGCTTCGCGGCCGCAGTGCGCGGGCCGGGCCGGCGCACCGCACCTGCGGGAACGATGCGCAAGTTGGCGAGATGCCGGTTGACGTCGGCGTAGATCGCGCCGATTTCGGCGAGCGGAGCCTGGTTCAGCTCCTTCAGGATCAGGAACTTGATCTTGCGCTCGGCCTTCAATCCGTCGAGCGCCTCGGCGAATGCGCCGATCACGGTCGCGGGGCCGAGCGGGTTGTCCTCGGACCCGAGGTCCGGACGCCCCAGCAGATGACCGATGCCCCGGTTCAGCGTGATCAGGTCCTCATGACACAGGTTCTCGACGACGCGCACGATGTTGCCGGTGAGCACCGAATGGTCGAGGGCGGTCGTGTCGACCAGCGCGAGCTTGGTCGCATCGACCTTGGAGAAATCGGTCTTCTGATCGGGCTTGGCCGCCACCCGCGCCTCGAAGTCGGCGCGCAGGCGCTTCTCGAACGCGGCTATCAGCTCCGCGCGGTCGGCCTTCAGCGTTTGCCGCGCCTCCAGGTAGAGCTGCTGCTCTTCGCGAACGTCGGTCTTGCCGGCGCGTTCCATCAGCATGTCGCAGATGCGATCCTGCAGGCCCGAGAACGACAACAGCAACCGATGCACGGTGAGATCGCGGCAATCGGAGAGGATCTTCGCCAGCTCCCGAGGAATGGGACGGCGGGCAGGCGCGACGCCTGAGGTCACGTTCACGGGTGCCACGGTCGCGTCGAGGATGGCATCAGGATGGCGTTTGACCCAGCGCGTTCAAGGCGTTAGGGCCTTTTTTAGCAGAAGCACTCTAGCATGACGCACCGCGGCATGCCAATGCGGGAGGCGCCGTTTCACCGGGAAATCTCGGCCCACGCGCGCTCGATTCGCTTGAATGAGACAGGGGCCGGCGTGCGAAGCTCCTGCGCGAACAGCGACACCCGCAGTTCCTCGAGCATCCAGCGGAAGGCCTCGAGCGCCGGCGACACCCGGCCGGTCCGCTGCTCGCTGTCGGCGCGCCCGCGGTAGCGCTCCCACCATGTCGCCACCTGGGCCGCATGCCGGGCGTCGCGGTCCGGATGCTCGGGGTAGCGGGCGATCCGGCGTGAAATGGCCTGCAGGTAGCGCGGCAGGTGGTGGAGCTGGGTCCAGGGCGTCGCGCCGATGAAGCCCGGATAGACCAGCGCATCACGCTGGGCCTTCACCTCGGCGGCAAGCGCCCGCCGGGACGCCGGCAGGGCCGCGATCCGCTGCGACAGCGCTTGGTATTCGGCGGCAATGGCCGCCAGCAGGCGCCAGGCGCCGTCGGCAACCGCGGGCAGGCGCGCGCGCGCGCGCTTGACCTGGGCGGCATAGGCCTTCGCATCCCGCGGCAGTGGATCGTCGCCGAGGAATGCGCGGTCGGCGACCGCGTCGCGCAAGTCCTCCTGCAGGCGCTCGGGCGCAATCGCGGCGCGCAGCTGCATCGCCGTCGTCGTCCAGTCCGGCGGAGGTTTGACGCGCTGCCTGAGCGCATCGGCGAGCTCGAATCCGACCAGCCGCACCACCCCGCGGCGCGAAGCCGCATCCGCCGCATCGCGCGTGTCGAGCAGCGTCAGGGCGACG
>DAHUXO010000193.1 GCA_027307095.1 Betaproteobacteria bacterium
GGCATCTTCGCCGTCCGCGTCCACGTCCTGCCGGGGGGGCCGCATCACGGGGTGGCGAGCGTGGGCGTGCGACCCACAGTCAAGTCCGACAACAAGCCTTTGCTCGAGGTGTTCCTGCTCGATTTCGACCAGGCGATCTACGGGCGCCGCATCACCGTCGAGTTCCTGAGCAAGCTGCGCGACGAGGAGCGCTACGCGGATCTCGACACGCTCGCGCGCAAGATCGGCGACGATGTCAACAATGCGCGCGAATATTTCGCCGCCCACGCCTGACGATGCGACGCCACCAGCACCGCCTCGCCATCCCGACGAGAAGCCCGATTGCCCATGCCTGACGACAGCCGACCCGACTACAAGTCGACGCTCAATCTCCCCGATACGCCGTTCCCGATGCGGGGCGATCTCGCGCGCCGCGAGCCGGCGTGGGCCGAGGACTGGCAGCGCAACCGCGTCTACGAGGCGGTACGCGACGCGTCGCGGGGGCGTCCGCGCTTTGTCCTGCACGACGGGCCGCCCTATGCCAACGGCGACATCCACATCGGCCACGCGGTGAACAAGGTCCTGAAGGACGTGATCGTCAAGTCGCGCAGCCTCGCCGGCTTTGACGCGCCCTACGTGCCCGGATGGGACTGCCACGGCATGCCGATCGAGGTGCAGATCGAGCGCACGCACGGCAGGCACCTGTCGACGGCGGACACGCAGCGGCTGTGCCGCGCTTATGCCAAGGAGCAGATCGAGCGGCAGAAGAAGGATTTCCGGCGCCTGGGCGTGCTGGGCGACTGGGACCGTCCGTACACGACGATGGACTATCGCAACGAAGCCGACGAGATCCGCGCGCTGGGCCGCCTGCTCGAGAAGGGTTACCTCTATCGCGGCCTTAAGCCCGTCAATTGGTGCTTCGACTGCGAGAGCGCGCTGGCCGAGGCCGAGGTCGAATACGAAGACCGCGTCGACATCGCGATCGACGTCGCGTTCCCGTTGCAGGATCAGGCGGAGCGCGCGAAGCTCGCGCGCGCCTTCGGCCTCGCGAGAGCGCCCGAAGGCGCCATCTGCGCGGTGATCTGGACAACGACGCCATGGACGATCCCGTCGAACCAGGCGCTGAACGCCCACCCCGAGTTCGCCTACGCGCTGGTGGCCACCGAGCGCGGCCACCTCATCCTCGCGCAGGACCTCGTCGCCGCCTGCCTCGCGCGCTACAAGCTCGAAGGCAGGGTCGTCGCGACGGCCAAAGGCGCCGCGCTCGAGAACATCGCATTCCGGCATCCGTTCGCAGACCGGCCGTCCCCGGTCTATCTCGGCGATTTCGTCACGTTGGAGCAGGGTACCGGCATCGTCCACAGCTCCCCGGCGTACGGCGTCGAGGACTTCATCTCCTGCCGCCGCTACGGCATGCACGACGACGCCATCCTCAACCCGGTGCAGGGCGACGGTAAGTTCGCTGCCGACCTCCCGTTCTTCGGCGGCATGGGGATCTGGGAAGCCAACCCGCGCATCGTCGAGAAGCTGAAGGAAACCGGTGCGCTGCTGCATTCGGAGAAGTTCACGCACAGCTACATGCACTGCTGGCGCCACAAGACGCCGATCATCTATCGCGCGACGACGCAGTGGTTCGCCGGCATGGACGAGGTTCCCGGCTATCGCGGCGCGAAGCCGGCCGATACGCTGCGCACGACCGCGCTGCGCGGCATCGAGGCGACGAGGTTCTTCCCGGCCTGGGGCAAAGCGCGGCTGTTCGCGATGATCGCCAACCGTCCCGACTGGACGCTGTCGCGGCAGCGCCAATGGGGAACCCCGCTGCCGTTCTTCGTCGATCGGGCAACCGACGAACTGCATCCGGACACGCCTGCGCTGCTCGAGCTCGCTGCGAGCAAGGTCGAGGCCGGGGGCATCGAGACGTGGTTCGAGGCGAGCACCGAGGATTTCGGAGTCGACGGGAAGCGCTATCGCAAGCTGACCGACACCCTCGACGTGTGGTTCGACTCGGGGACGACCCACCAGACCGTGATGGGCGGGCCGCAGGGACGGGAGGAGCACCTGGGTTCGCGGCCGGAGGACACCGGCTTTCCGGCCGACCTCTACCTCGAGGGCTCCGACCAGCACCGCGGCTGGTTCCACTCGTCGCTGCTGACTTCCTGCATGCTGAATGGCGTGCCGCCCTACAAGGCGCTGCTGACGCACGGCTTCGCCGTCGACGGTGAAGGCCGGAAGATGTCCAAGTCCAAGGGCAACGTCGTGGCGCCGCAGAAGGTGGCAGGAACGCTGGGCGCCGAGATCCTGCGGCTGTGGGTGGGCGCGACCGACTACTCCGGCGAGCTGTCGATCTCGGACGAGATCCTGAAGCGCGTCGTCGAGGGCTACCGGCGCATCCGCAACACGTTGCGCTTCCTGATGGCGAACACCGCGGATTTCGACGCGTCGCGCGACGCCGTCGCCGTCGACGCGATGTTCGAGGTCGACCGCTACGCGCTGGCGCGGGCGCGCGAAGTCGCGACGGCGATCGCGGGCGACTACGAGCGCTACGATTTCCACCTCGTCGTGCAGCGCCTGCAGACCTACTGCTCGGAAGACCTGGGCGGGTTCTATCTCGATGTGCTGAAGGACCGCCTCTACACGACCAGGGCGACCGGCGCAGCCCGCCGCTCGGCGCAGACCGCGCTCGCTCGGATCCGCGATGCGCTGTTGCTGCTGATGGCGCCGATCCTGTCGTTCACTGCGGAAGAGGCGTGGAAGATCGTGCACGCGGACGATCCCACGATCTTCGTCCGCACCTGGAACGATGCACTGCCCGCCGTGCCGGGCGCCGACGCGCTGGTCGCCAAGTGGACGCGCATCCTCGCGGTGCGCGCGACCGTGCAGAGGGAGCTGGAAGCGGTTCGCCAGGCAGGCGCGATCGGCTCGTCGCTGCAGGCGCAAGTCGACATCGTCGCCGGCTTCGACGATTACGCCGCGCTCGCATCTCTGGAGGACGACCTGCGCTTCGTGCTGATCACCTCCGCCGCCGGCGTGCGCCGCGGCGATGCGCTGTCGATCACGGTGGCGTCCAGCGGGCACCCGAAGTGCGATCGGTGCTGGCACTGGCGCTCCGACGTGGGCAGCGACTCCGCGCACCCCGGCTTGTGCGGGCGCTGTGTGTCCAACCTGGACGGCGCGGGCGAAGCGCGCCGCTACGCGTGAGCGGCAGGGTCCCGTCGGCCTGCGCTTGGCGCCTGCAACCGGGGCCGCGGCGGTGACCGGCGCGGGCGTCGCCGCGGGATCGCGCGGACTGGCGTGGCTGTGGCTGTCGGCCGCGGTGATCGCGCTCGACCAGGCGAGCAAGCACCTGATCCTCGCCGCGTTCCATCCGGGCCAGGAACTGGTGCTCGCGCCGTTCATGAGCCTCGTGCTGGCATTCAACTCCGGCGCCGCGTTCAGCTTTCTCGCCGGCGCGGCGGGCTGGCAGCGCTGGCTGTTCGTGGCGATCGCGATCGGCGCCTGCGTGCTCATGGTCTGGCTGCTGCGGCGCGGCGGCAGCGCGCTGTTCTGCGCGAGCCTCGCGCTGATCGTCGGCGGAGCGCTCGGCAATCTCTGGGATCGCCTCACCCTCGGGCTCGTCGTCGACTTCCTGCTGTTCCACTACCGGCACTGGTACTACCCCGCGTTCAACGTCGCCGACAGCGCCATCAGCGTCGGGGCGGTGGCACTGGTCGTCGACAGCTTGAGAGGCGGACGCTCGGCCGCGGCGCGCAACGCCGCAGGAGATCGCTGACATGGACGTGCTGCTTGCCAATCCGCGCGGCTTCTGTGCGGGCGTCGACCGCGCGATCGCCATCGTCGAGCAGGCGCTCGCGCAGCACGGCGCGCCGATCTACGTGCGCCACGAAGTCGTGCACAACCGCTATGTCGTCGACGATCTCCGCCGCAAGGGCGCCATCTTCGTCGAGCTGCTCGACGACATTCCCGACGGCGCGACCGTCGTGTTCAGCGCCCACGGCGTTCCGCGCTCGGTGCGCGACCAGGCCGCCGCGCGCGGCCTGAGGGTCTTCGACGCCACCTGCCCTCTGGTGACCAAGGTCCACGTCGAGATCGCCAAGATGCACGAGCAGGGCCGCGAGATTGTCATGATCGGTCACGCGGGCCATCCCGAGGTCGAAGGGACGATGGGGCAATGCGATGGCGGAGTCTACCTGGTCGAGACGCCCGAGGACGTCGCGCAGCTGTCGGTGCGCGATCCTGCGCGGCTCGCCTACGTCACGCAGACGACGCTGTCGGTCGACGACGCCGCGACGGTGGTCGCCGCACTGAAGCAGCGTTTTCCCGACATCGTGGGGCCCAGGCGCGACGACATCTGCTATGCGACGCAAAACCGGCAGGACGCGGTCAGGATGCTGAGTCCTCGCGTCGACGTCGTGATCGTCGTCGGCAGTCCCAACAGCTCGAACTCGAACCGATTGCGCGAAGTGGCCGCGCATCGCGGCATCCCCGCGTACATGGTCGACGGCGCCGATGAATTGCAGGAGGCTTGGATCGCCGGCAGGCACCGTGTCGGCGTCACCGCCGGCGCGTCGGCGCCGGAACTCCTGGTGCAGCAGGTCGTCCAGCGCCTCGCGGCAATGGGCGCGACCTCGGTGTCGGAGCTTCCCGGAACCGTCGAACACGTCGTGTTCCCGATGCCGCGGGGACTTCATGCCGGCACGTCCGGCAAGGCGCGTGAAACGGGCCCCGCCGGCTAGAGGCGCGTTGTCACCCGCGGATGCGAAATGCGGGCGCCGCCGTCACGCGCCGGCGCGGACTGCGCGCGCACGGCGTTCGGTACCGAACCAGCGGAGCAAGGCCACGAACGCGGTCACCGCGACCGCACAGGCGGTCGCGGCGACGGTCGCATGCCTGCCGCGCTCGGCGAATGCGCGTACCAGTCCTTCGGCGGCATAGAAAGGCAGCAGCAACGAGAGCCACTGGCGCGGCCTGCGCGCGCCGCGTGCCAGGCCGGGCACCAGGACGGCCAGCGGGAGTGCCTTCAGCGCGAGCCACGATCCGTGCGGCGTCAACGGCGCGAGTGCGAGCTCCCACAGCAATTCCAGGAGCGTCAGCGCAACGGTCGCGGCGACAGCCACGCGCGCGCTGGCGGCAATCGGCGGCGCGGGCATCATGCGCGGTCAGCTGACCGGCACGAACTCGTAGAGATCGAATCCGGGACCCTGCTCGACCAGCTTGGTCAGAACCGCGAATCCGGTCGCGTTGCCCCGTCGCAGGCTCACGGCCTGCTCGAGCGTGAACGCGCCGGCGGGCGCGGCCAGTTGCGGCGGTGCGCCGTGGGCGTCGGGATCGTCGTCCTCGGGCAGGACGAGGACCGGAAGGAGCTCGCCGTCGGTCGCATCTTCCGGCGCCGCCGCGGCCGCCTCGGGCGAATCCGACAGCAGCTCGCAGCCGAACTCGAGCATGCCGTTGTTCAGGGTGTTGCGGAACCATCGAACCATCGCCACCTGCACCCCGCCGCGCCCTTCGATGCGCAGCGCGATCAGGTCGCCGACCCGCAACGTGGCGGGCATCGCATCGACCTGGCGCAGCGCGTAGCCGCCCGCCGTGTGGTTCACCACTCGGCATTGGGTCATCGGCGGGGCGGTGACGCCAGCACCGGCGCCCGAGCCCGAGGACGACCGGCGGCTGTGCTGCCATACGCCGGACAATCCCGCGCACATGACCACGCGGGCCTGCGAGGGCAGACGATTGAACTGGCGCGCGGGCGGAACCGCCCATTGACGCAGCAGGCGTTTCAGCAGTCCCAGGTATTGCTCGCGCGCCTGGAGATCGTTGGCGAACTCGCGCAGCCCTGCGCCGCCCTCGAGCTCGCGGATCTGCTCTTGCAGCTCGAAGGCGAGGTCGAAAGCCAGCAGGAACAGCTTCGAGCCCTCGGTCGCACCTCCCTTGTTGGCGGAGAACGGCGGGAAATCGTGGCCGACAGGAATGATCGCGACGGCCTTGGCCATCCGGTGCACCGGGGGCACCGGCGTCAGCTTCGCGAGGTGGGCATGCTCCTGCAGGTACTGCAGCACCGTCGCGAGCTGGCTCGGAAGGAAGCCGTAGGGGTTGGCGAGAGCCAGCAGTAGCGCCTGCAGGTAGAGCCGCTCGAGCGTGACGTCGGGCTGGTCGAGGGTGACCGGATGGCGGTGGATCCGGCGCTCGCGCGTGAACATGTAGATGTCGTGGGCGTCGAACCACGTGTGCGAAGGCACCGGGGCGTAGGACAGGTAGCTGTTGGTCAGCACGCGCAGCGTCGCCTGGAACGTGCGCCGGATCAGCGCGACGATGCGGCGCGGCCCACCCCACGCGAAGCGCCTGCCGGCTTCGTGCGCGAGGAGGCGCTTGTAGGCGATCGACAGCTCGCTGGCGAGCGTCAGCGCGGCTTTTGCCGCGTCCAGGTTCTCCCCGGCCAGCGGGTGCGAGGCGACGATGAACTGCTGCTCGAGGCGGGGCCACAGCAACGCCGCGGCCTTCCAGTACTGCTCGGAAACGTCGAGTCGCCGCGAATGGCCGAGGGGGATGCGGTTGGTGACCGCCAGCGCTTCGCCGATGATGCGCGCCGCCATCGCGGGCTCGCGGTTGTTGACCACGTCGGCCAGCCACGATGCCACCCGCGACGGCCGCGTCTCGAGCGCCTGTGGCGTGTGCTCGGTGAGCGGCGGCAGGCGCAATGCGAGAGGCATCGTCAGGGCGCGGCGGGCGGAGGCGGGTGGTCGACCATGGGCGCGCCGATTATACGTCGCGAATGAAGCTGACGACGACGCCGACCTGTTCCGGATCGAGCAGCGCCGGCGCATGCCCGACGCCGGCGAACTCGACCACCTGCGGGCACGGACCCCGCCGGGACATCTCCCCAGCGGTCGCGGCCGACAGCAGGTCCGATTCGGCGCCGCGCAGCACCCGCGTCGGGCAGCGGATCGCGTCCCACAGGGGCCACAGCGCCGGAGGCGCAGGCTGCGCGCGAAACGGCACCGCGATGCGCGGATCGTAGCCCAGACCCCAGCGACCATCGGGGCGCTGTCGCGCGTTGGTGCGCGCCACGTGCTCCCATTGGGCGTCCGTCAGCGGGCCGAATGCCGCCGAGATGTTCCGCACGTAAGCCTCGAGCTCGACGAACGTTCCGAAGACGGGGTCGGACCCGAAATACTGGCCGATCCTGGCGAGCGCCGCGGGTTCGACGACCGGCCCGACGTCGTTCACGACGAGCCGCGCAACCGGCGAATTGGGCTGTGCGGCAGCGACGATGCCGAGCAACCCGCCCATGGACGTGCCCACCCACGCGACCTGCTCGGCGCCGCTGGCGGCGATCAGCGCGGTCAGGGTGCCCAGGTAGGTCGGGAACACGTAGTCCATCGGCTCGGCGAGCCAGTCGCTCGCGCCGCGACCCGGCATGTCGACGGCGAGCACCCGGTGCGTCGGCGCCAGCGCCTCGCCGAGGACGTCGAAATCCCGGCCGTTGCGTCCGACGCCGTGCACGCAGACAACCACAGCCGGATTGTCGTGCGCTCCCCATTCGTAATAGACGACGCGGTGGAAGCCATGCGCGGAAAGGCCGCGGAAGTGCCGCGTGTCCGGGGATGATCTGGTGAGCATGGCGAATCGCCTCAATCGTCGGCGGTCAGCGTCCGCTCGAGGATCAGCAGCATCGAGGCGGTCGCACCCCAGATGTAGCGCTGCAGCCAGGGAATCGCCCAGTAGTCGCGGCGGATCTCGCCGATCGTGCGGTGATGCCGCTGGTGATGCGCCCGGTCTAGCAGGAACTCGAGGGGCACCTCGAACGCGTCGGCGACCTCGACCGGATCGGGCGCGAGATCGAACGGCGGCTCGACCCAGCCCACCACCGGCCGCACGCTGTAGCCGCTCACGGTCACGTAGGTCGAGAGCTCGCCCAGGATGTCGACCTTCGACGCCGGCAATCCGATCTCCTCGGCAGTCTCGCGCAATGCGGTCGCGGCAAAGCCCGTGTCCTCCGGATCGACGCGACCGCCGGGAAAGCTGATCTGGCCGGGATGATCGGGAAGATCGGCGCTGCGCTGGGTCAGCAGCACCTGTAGTCCCTGCGGCCGGTTGACCAGCGGGACGAGGACCGCGGCGGGTACGGGCTCGCCTTCGCGGCCGGGGAGCCTGAAGCCGTCGCTCATTCCCTGCGCGGAAGGGGGGGCCGGTCGCGCGAGCCGTTGCGCAAGCCAGTCCCGCTGCAACGGTGGTGGGAGGTCGAACAGGGAGAGCCGTTGAATCGCTGCCATCGAGAACGGGCCACCGAAGCAACGGCGGCCATTCCCAATGATACCGCGTCCGCCCGACGCGCGCTGCGCGAGGTTCGTGACGCAAGCAGCGACCTGGTCGAGTGCGGAGCGTGCCAAGATCCGGCAGGCAGTGCGATGCGCCCATCCACTAGAATGGGGCATGCGCGCCATCGGCCCCACGGCCTGAAGATATGTCTGCCAACGGCCTGATCCTCTACGTCCACGGCGCCCGCGACCCGCGCTGGGCCGAACCCTTCACGCGGCTTCGTGATCGCCTCGCCGAACGTCGGCCCGCGCTGCCCGTCGCCGTCGCGTTCCTCGAGCACTTGTCGCCGGACCTCGCACAGGCGGCCATCGATGTCGCCGCGCGCGGCGCCGACCGGATCCGCGTCGTGCCGATGTTCTTCGGACGCGGCGGTCACCTGCGCGAGGACCTGCCGCGCCAGATCGAGGCGGCGCGCGCGCGGTTGCCGGGCGTCGTCCTCGAGGTGACCGAGGCCGCTGGCGAGAGCGATGCGGTGCAGGAAGCGCTCGCAGCCTTCGCGCTGGACGGAGTTCAGGACAGCAGAAGGTAGCCCGCGAGCGCGGCGAGCAGCGGGCGGTCGACACGCGACGGATTGGCCGCGACGCCCGCCCGAGCGTTTCGCGATCCGGCGCGCGGTGCTGCCGCGTGACCGAGGCGAGCGGGGCTCATCGTTAGGCTAGACTTCCCCCCGTGCAACGAACTGAGTCGAGGCGGAGCGACGATGAGCGACGCGCTTACGTATCTGGTCAAGGCCCGCCCGGAGGCCATGAAGGCCTACTTCCACTTCCTGAAGGACGCGGGAAAGCGCCTCGATCCCAAGACCCGCAACCTGATTTCGGTGATCACCAAGGTGCACGCGCAGACCGAGAACGGCCTGCGCCAGTACCTGACGCGTGCTCTGCGCGAAGGGGCCAGCGCCGACGAGATCATCGACGCGGTGCTGATGGCCTTTCCGGCGCTGGGTCTCGCCAAGATCGTCTGGGCGATCGACGTGATCCTCGGCATGGACCTGCCGCAGTTCCGGCTCGACGGCGCCGACGCGGTGGCAAGGTGGCACGACGTCGCCCCGCTGTCCGAGGTCCGGGACGGCGAGACGACCTACTTCGATTGCGACGGCCGCAACCTCTTCGTGTTCAGGCGTGGCGCGACACTGAAGGTCTACGACAGCCGCTGCCCCCACCAGGTCACCAACATTCCCCATCTGGCGCTGCACGGCACCACGCTGACCTGCCCGAAGCACGAATGGGCTTTCGACATCGAGACCGGCCGCTGCATCGCCAAGGGCGACCGTCCGCTCACCGAGTTCGAGCACAAGGTCGAACAGGAGCGGCTGCTTGTGTTCTGGTGAGGGCGCCGCGCAGCGGAAGGGCGGTCCGCGATCCCGCTCAGGCGGGCACGCGTTTGGGGGGAGTGGACTGCGGTGCGGGCACCTCCGGATTGAACCAGTTGAGCCTTTCGCGCAGGCGCACGACATCGCCGACGATGGTGAGCGTCGGGCCGTGCAGCTTCGCGCCTGCCGCGAGCCTGGGCAGGGTCTTCAGCGTACCGGTGACCACGCGCTGGCTGTTCGAGGTTCCTTCCTCGACCACGGCTGCGGGCGTTCCCGGTGCGAGGCCGTGCTCGACCAGCCGGCGGCAGAGCAGCGGTAGGCCCGTGAGCCCCATGTAGACGACGATCGTCTGGCGCGTCCTCGCGAGCGCCGGCCAGTCGAGATCCATGCTGCCGTCCTTCAGATGGCCGGTCACGAACACGCACGACTGCGCGCAGTCGCGATGCGTGAGTGGAATGCCGGCGTAGGCGGCCACGCCCAGCGCCGCGGTGATTCCCGGCACGACCTCGAAGGGAATGCCGTTGGCCGACAGCGTATCGATCTCCTCGCCGCCCCGGCCGAAGATGAACGGGTCGCCGCCCTTGAGGCGCAACACTTGCTTGCCGACGCGCGCGAGTCGCACCAGCAGGTCATTGATCTCTTCCTGCCGCATCGCATGGTTGGCGCGCCGCTTGCCGACGTAGACACGCTCGGTCGTCGCCGGCAGCAGCGCGAGCACGCCGGGAGAAACCAGGTGATCGTAGAGCGCGACGTCGGCGCATTGCATCAGCTTCAGTGCCCGCAGCGTCAGCAGTTCGGGGTCGCCGGGACCCGCGCCCACCAGGTACACCTCGCCGCGACGCGCGTCGACGCCACCGCTGCGCGCGCGCACCACTTGGGCGAGCTCTTCCGGCGTCGGCCGATCGGCGGGTCGGGACATTCCCGGAGGCCGGCTAACGATCGCCGCCGCAACCGCAACCGCTGCCGCTGCTCCCGGACGGCGAAGCCGGGGGCTCCGGCGCCAGCCCGGCATCGGTGGGATTGATGAAGATGAAGCGGAAGTCGCCCGCTTCGTACTCGACGTAGTCGAGCGTCATGCCGCCGAGAAGGTCGCGGTGCGGCGGTGCGACGACCAGCGCGATGCCCTCCGACGTGACGACCAGGTCGTCGTTGCGCGGCTCGTCGAAGCCCATCGCGTAGTGCAGCGAGCCGTCGGAATCGCGACGAACGGCGATGCGCAGGCCCATCTCGTCGCAGTCGGATTGGGTTGCCGCGATGCGGATCTGCTGCGCGGCGCTGGGGGTGATCTTGATCATGCTCAATGCTCGCCTTTGGTGCGCAGCAGCCCGGCAAGGCGATTGCCCTGCTTCTGCGGCCCGCCACGGGGGAACATGTCGTGCAGATGATGATTGGAACCGCGCTGCGGTCCCCACGCGTCGGTGAAGTGCTTGATCATCACCCGGACCTGGGCCTGGACGCCGTGCTCGAAATAGTAATCGCGCAGGAAGCGGATCACTTCCCAATGCGCCGGCGTCAGCGCGAGCCCTTCCTGCGCGGCCAGGGCGCGGGCGAATTCCTCCGACCATTGGCTGCGATCGAGCAGGTATCCCTCGCTGTCGGTCTGGATCCGGCGCCCGCCGACGGTGAGCCAGCGCGTGGGCTCGAATGCATGGGTGGTGGCGGGATTCATGGGCAGATATGTCGCGGGATCAGACGATCAGCGCTTCAGGGCCGCGTGTCGTGTCGGGACAGGCGATGTTGGCTGGCCGGCGCTGGCGGTAACCGCTGCGCCGGACGAATTCGACGAACCGGGCCGCCCAGTCGTTGCGCTGGGTCGAGCGCAGGTGCGCGAACGACGCGAGGACGTTGCCGGTCACGATCCCGTCGTGCCCGCCGTCGACGCCGTGGCCACGCTTCACCGTGTAGGCAAAACGCATCCCGGGCGCGAGGTTCTCGACCGCGGCGTAGTGGAACTCGTGCGCACGCACGGCGGGCTCGGGCGCGCGCTCGCCCACGGCCGGCCACGGGAACGCCGCGGTCTCCTCGAGCTCCACGTAGCCGCGCCCGACCGGACGCTCGCCCATCACGACGTCGGCGGGAATGGCGCCGACCATCTGGAAGGTTCGGCCGCCGCTCGAAAGCGTGCGCGCGAGATACATGAGGC
>DAHUXO010000218.1 GCA_027307095.1 Betaproteobacteria bacterium
GGGCTTGCTCCCGAATTCGCGCGCCCCGGGGAGCGTCAGGCGATCGAGCGCATCTTGGCGGGAAAAGGGCGTCGCATCAACCTTTCGCTTCGGGCTTGCCGAGCTTCGCCGCCGGCTCGTGCGACGCTTCCGGTGCTGCCAGCAGCTTGTCGCGCTTCGCCGCGTCGAGCAACGGCGAGGCCGTGTAGTCCGGAAGGCGGAAATATTCGTCGCGCGTCGAGACCTTGAGGGTGTAGGTCTTGCCGTCCTTTTCCTTGCCCAGCGCGTACTCGATCTTCTGCCCGCCCGCCTTGACTAGCGAGAGCGCCAGCACCGGGTGGTCGAGACCGTACTCCGGTTTCGCGTCCCTGCCGAGCACCGCGTCGATGCGCAGGTCGGCGAGCAGGCCGGCGAGCTTGTCCGCCGCCTCGGTGTCGAGCGCCTGTCCCTTGGCCAACCCTGTCGCCGCCCATTCGGGCTGGGCGGCTTCGGGGGCGACGGGAGCGGCCTTGCCGTCCGACGCCGTCGTTGCTGTCGTTGCTGTCGTTGCTGTCGTCGCGCTCGTCGCGCTCGTCGCTGCGCCGGAGCTGGCGGCCGCGCCGGGCGTGCCCGCCTTTGCCGGCGTCGGTGGCGACGGCGGGGCCACCCGGGCGATTTGCAGCCCGGCCACATCGATCGCCTCGATGTCCTTCTTCGGGACCTGCAGGATCGCCTTGTCTTCCCAGTTCCCGGCCTTCGCCGGGGCCTGGTAGGTGGCGAAGGCCACCGAGTAGACGTCGCTCTGTCCGGACCGGCGCGCGTGGATTTCGCGCATCGAGGGTGACGTGCCGAAGTAGAGCGTCGCCAGCGTCTTGCCCGCGCCGGCCAGCGTGATGCGACGCTCGAAGCGGTCGTCGCCGACCTTGAAGCGCTCGAGGGCCTGCGACGTCGTTGCGACCGGCAGGCCTTCCTTGAGGCCTTCGAGCGTCTTGACCAGTGCGTCGGCGCGCGCCTTGTCCGCAGGGAAATTGCCTTCGTCGGGGAGCTGCCAGGCGCCGCCCGCCCTGGAGAGCACGACCTTCGCCTTGTCCGGGCCATCGATCGTGATGCGGTCGATCTCGCGGCCTCCCAGCGAGAACAGCGGCTTGTCGGTGCTGCGGGCCGACAGCCTGGGACCGGTGAAGCTCAAGCCGAATGCGAGCAGCAGCTGCGCGACCAGCAGCGCGCCCAGCAACGAGATGGTCTTTTTCACGCCTGGACCTCCGCGAGTATGCGCTGGTAGCGCCGACGATCGGCCTTGCCGACCTGCCTGCGCCAGAACCACACGATCAGCAGTCCGACCAGCGCGAGCGCGTAGTTCGCGTACTCCCACATCCGCTGCTCGCGCTCGGGCATCGGCGTCAGCGTGCGCGCGAGCTGGGTGCGGCCCCGCAGTGCGAGCAGACCGGGGTCCTGCAGCGACCAGTCGATCGCGTTCTGCATGAACTCGAGCGGCTTGGTGTAGAGGGTGCCGAGCCCGGCGGACGCGAGATCGATCGTTCCGTCGGACGCGAACGTGTTGCTCGCGATGACGACGAGCTTGGCCGATTCGGGCGAGCGGTCGATGACGCCGCCGGCAGGCGCCGCGTCGGCGGCGGCATTCGCGCCTTTCGCAGCATTTGCAGCTCTCGCCGCAGCTGCGTCCTCTGGTTTGCCGCCGTTCGCGCCCGGCCCGCTCTTCGGGGCTGCCGAAGTCGCCAGCGGCGAGGGCTTGCCCGCGTAGAACGAGTCGAAGCGGCCCTGGAGCGCGACGGCCAGAAGCCGCGGCTTGCGTTCGCCGGTCACCGCGAATCCGGTGTCGGGATGCGCGCGGTAGTCGGGGATGACATCGAGGCCCGCCGACGTCCAGCTCTGCGGCGAGCTCTTCAGCAGCTCGGCGACCGAGCGCGACTTGTTCTTGGTCGCGTCGATGCTGATCGGCGACGCCCAGTTCACCGTCAACTGTCCGAGGTTCTCGGTGATCGGGTTCTGCGGATCGAGGCCCGCACCCTGCAGGTCCGGGAACTGCGGATACGGCAGCATGCGGATCTCGCGCACCGGGATGCCGCCGAGATCGCGCTGCACCGGGATCGGCAGCGCGGCGTCGCGGGTATCGAGCACCATCGTGTCGCCGATGCCCACGCCCATCTGCGCGAGCCAGTCCTTCAGTCCCGAGTCGACCTTGGTCGCGGTGAGGCTGTCGCCGAACTGGACGTCGAAGGGCGACGTGGCGATCACGACGCTGCCGCCCTGCATCAGGAACTGGTCCATCGCGAAGCGCTGCTTGTCGTCGAGGCTCTGCGGCGCGAGCACCAGCAACAGGTCGGCGTCGGCCGGAACGCGACCGCTCTTGAGATCGGTGTTGACGATGCGCTCGTTGGCGGCGAGCGCGGCGTCGAGCCTCGTGTAGCGCAGGCTGCCGGGGCCGTAGCCCGGCGGCGCGAACAGCGCGACCGTCTTCAGGTAGCCCGGCGCCATGCGCTCGACGGCCGCCTCGAGCGAGCGCTTGAGCGCGGCCTTGTCGAGCGTGTCGGGCAGCGGCACCTGCATGGAGCTGCCGTCGCGCGTCAGTACCATGTAGAACCAGAACGGATGCGTGTCGAGGAGGCTCGCGATCTGCGGGCCGAAGCCGTAGCGCTGCTTCAGTTGCGCGGCGAGCTTCCCGCCGCCGCCGTCGGGATCCTCGAAGGCGACCTTGAGCTTGCCGCCGGCCTGCTTCTGCATCTGGTCGAGCAGGGATTGCAGGTCGGCGTGGAGCTTGCGCAGCGACGCCGGGAGCTTGGCGTCGGGGGAAAGGTAGCCGTGGAAGGTCACGGGCTCGGTCAGGCTCTCGAACGGATTGCCGCCGGCGCGGTATTCGTCGACGACCTTGCGGATCGCCTGCGTGATCGCGTATTCCGGGTTCTTGAGCACCACGTCGATGCTGCGCTCGCCGCTCGCCTTGGCCTCGATCAGGTCCTGGAATCCGAGGTGCTGGAACTGGTCGCCGTAGGCGACGACGACGTCGAAGTACGCATTGACGACGGCCGACTGGTAGCGATTCGCAGTGCGGAAAGGCACGGGCTTGATGCCGTACTTCGCCGCGGCCTGGTCCTCGGCCGCACGGTCGCGGGTCGGGTCGATGAACTCGACGCGGGCCTTGCCGCCGGCGGCGACCGCGTATTCGCGCAGCAGGTCCTCGACCTGCGGGACCAGCGGCGCGAGCAGCGGATGGGTCCTGGCGGAGAAGTAGCCGCGGATCAGCAGCGGCTCCTTCAGCCGCGCGAGCTGCTGTCGGGTCGCGGCGGAGAGCGTGTAGATGTGGCCGTGCGTGATGTCGGCGCGCGCCCAGCCGATCGGCGCGAGCCACAGGTTGGCGGCTGCGAAGTTGACCGCCGCGAGGCCGAGCATCCAGCCCCACAGACGGTGCCGGGCGACGCCCGGATTTCCGGCCCAGCGCAGGCGCTCGAGCGTGAACAGGTTGAGAGCCAGGAAGATGCCCACGATCGACACGTAGTAATAGAGGTCGCGCAGGTCGAGCACGCCGCGGGTGATCGACTCGAAGCGCGTTCCGGTGCCGAGCAGCGCGAGGACGTGGCCCACGCGGTAGCCGAACAGGTCGACGAGGGTGTCGGAGCCGATCAGGTAGAACGCGCCGCACACGAGGGTCGTCAGGATCAGCGCGACGATCGGATTGTCGGTGCGCGAGCTCATGTAGACGCCGATCGCCACGTAGGCGGCCGCGAGGAACAGCGTCGCGACGTAGCCGCCGACGACGGGCCCCCAGTCGAGCGGTCCGAGGAACGACACGGTCACCGGCAGCGGCAGCGTCAGCGCCAGCGCGACCGCGACCACCGCGAGCGCGGCGACGAACTTGCCCAGTACGAGGTTCAGCGGGCGCACCGGCGCCGTGAGCAGGCTCTCGAGCGTCCCCGCGCGGCGCTCCTCGGACCAACTGCGCATCGTCAGTGCGGCGACGAGGAAGATCAGCAGGATCGGCATCCACTGGAACATCGGTCGCACGTCGGCGATGTTGCGCGCGAAGAACGTCTCGACCCAGAAGAACACGAACAGCGTTACCGCGAGGAACGCGCCCATGAACAGCCACGCCGCAGGCGAGGCGAAGAAGCCGCGGAATTCCTTGCGTGCGATGCGCAGGATCTCAGTCATGGCCAGCCTCCGTCTGCCGAACGCACAGGGTCTCAGCCATGGGTCGCCTCCTCGTTCACCTCGGCGAAGATCGTCTCGAGGTCGCGGCGCCGCGCGCGCAGCGCGTGGAGCCTCAGCCCGGCCCGCGTCACCGCCTCCGCGACCGCCGGCGCCGCGTCCGCGGGCGCGTCGATCCGGTATTGCCTGTGTCCGTCCTCGGCACCGCGCTCCTCGACTCCCGCGACACCCGCGACGCGCCGCAGCGTCTCGCGCGCATCGCCCTCGATGCTCACGAGCAGTCCCGCGGGGCGGGCGAGCTCGTCCATGCGCGCGTCGACGACGAGCTTTCCGGCGCGCAGGATCAGCACGCGCTCGCACACCGCCTGCACTTCCTGCAGGATGTGCGTCGACACGATGACCGTGGCGTTCTTCGCGAGCTCGCGGATCAGCTCGCGCATGTGGCGGATCTGGGTCGGGTCGAGGCCGTTTGTCGGCTCGTCGAGGATGATGATGTCGGGCGAGTGCAGCAGCGCCTGCGCGACACCCACGCGCTGGCGGTAACCCCGCGACAGCGTATGGATCGGCGCGGTGGCTTTCTCGGCGAGGGCGGTGCGCCGGATCGCATCGGCGATCGCCCCGCCCCTGCGCGCCTCGGCGACCCCGTGCAGCGTCGCCTCGTAATCCAGATAATCGATCACCGTCATCTCCGGCCACAGCGGGCAGTTCTCGGGCAGGTAGCCGATGCGCATCTGGATCGCGCGGGTGTCGCGGCCGATCTCGAGGTCGTCGATGCGCACGGTCCCGCTGCTGGGTTCGAGGAAGCCGGTGATCATCTTCATGATCGTCGTCTTGCCTGCGCCGTTGTGGCCCAGCAGGCCGACGACCTGGCCGCGCTCGATGCGGAACGAAACGTCGTCGACCGCGGTCACGTCGCCATAGCGGCGGGTCAGGTGCTCTGCCTGGATCATGTCGAGTCCTCGGATGTTGCGTGGCGATGGATCGTCGGGGCGCGGACCGGTGGCGTTTGTAAATTTTTCCCGCCGCCGGCGCGGGCGCCGCGCGCACCGCATCGGCCGTGCCGCGACTGCCTATCGACGATCGGTCGCGCGAAAAAGTTCTGCGTGGCGGCGAACATCCCTTCTCCCGCCTCGCTCCCGCTCTGCTCCCTCCCCCGCGGCGCGTGGAGAGAATTGGGGTGAGGCGATGAGGGAACGCGATGGACGGCGTTCCCGAACGGCGATGCCAATGTCATAATGATCGCCGTCGCTCCAAGGAGGCATCACGATGAAGCGTTTCCTGTGCACGATGGCGCTGCTCGTCGCCGGCGCGTCCCCGGTCGCCGCCCATGCCGGGGTCTCCGTCAGCGTCGGCGAGCCCGGCTTCTACGGGCGCATCGACATCGGCGGCATGCCGCCGCCGCCGCTGCTCTATGCGCAGCCGATCGAGGTCCTGCCCGCACCGGCGGGCATTGTTCAGGCGCCGATCTATCTGCGCGTGCCGCCCGGGCATGCCAGGCACTGGAGCCGGCATTGCCGCGACTACGACGCCTGCGATCGGCCGGTCTACTTCGTGCAGGACCGTTGGTACGAGAACGTCTACGTGCCGCGCTACCGCGAGCACGGATACGGCGAGCGCGAGCACCGGGATCGCGACGGCGACGGGCCGGTCGGCTATGTCGCGGCGCCGCCGCAGGCGTATGGCGGGCCGCCGCCCGAGCGTTTCTACGCCGTGCGGGTGGATTCAGTGCGTGCGGTGATGGGCCCGCCGGAACGGCGCTGCTGGGTCGAGCGTCGCCAGGTCGTCGACGATGGGGGCGGAGGAGTCAATGTTCCCGGTGCGATCGTCGGCGCGGTGATCGGCGGCGTGCTGGGGCACCAGGTCGGAGGCGGCCACGGCCGGGACATCGCGACCGCGGGCGGCGCCGTGGCCGGCGCGGCGATCGGCGCGAACGTGGACGGCGGACCGCGCGTGCACGATCAGGACGTCCAGCGCTGTGCGAGCGTCGAGCCCCACGCGCGCCCCGCGTACTGGGAGGTCAGCTATCGCTTCCGCGGCATGCCCCACCGCGTGCGGATGAGCGCGCCGCCGGGGCGGACGATCAGCGTCGGCGAGGACGGCGTGCCGCGAGGCTAGCGCAGGGACGCGCCCGCTCGACCGTCGACGACGCCGCGGTCACGCCGCGGTCACGCGATGTCGCGGAGGAAATCCCCGATCACGCGGTCGAGGAAGGCTGCGTCCGCGGCCTTCAGGCTGGTGGCCGCGGCGTGCCCCTGCTGCGAAGGAATCTCCACGAAGCACGCGTTCGGGATGGCGGCCGCTGCCGCATGCGCGTCCGCGACCGGATTGAGCAGGTCGACGGGCGGCGCGATGATCAGCGCGTGCGCCCTGATCGACGCGAGTGCGCGGACGGCGTCTCCGCCGAACCCCGCGGTGGCGCCGACGTCGTGGTCCTGGTAGGCCCGCGACTGGTACAGGTAGTCGGTCGCGTCGAATCCCTGGGCGCGGGTTTGCCCGACGATCGCCTCGAACCACGCATGCACGTCGCCCTGGGGTGCCTGCTCGGCCATCGCCTCGGGCGTGTGCATCACCAGCGCGTTGATCAGCCCGGCGTAGGCGCGCCAGCCTCGCTCGGGCACGCCGTCGAAGCCCTTGCCGGTCCATGCCGGGTCCGCCATCAGGCAGGCGCGCGCCGCTTCGACGACGAGTGCCCCCCACGGCGGCGTCTTCGCCACCGCGGTCATCGCGACGATCGATTGCATGAATCCGGGATGGCTCGTCGCCCACTGGAGCGCCTGCATGCCGCCGAGCGATGCGCCGACGACGGCCCGCAGCTGCGTGATGCCGAGATGCTCGGTCAGCAGGCGATGCTGCGCATGGACCATGTCGCGCACGCAATAGCGCGGGAATTGCATGCCCGGCTGCGCGACGCTGTTGGACGGCGAGCTCGACAATCCGTTGCCGATGGGATCGGTCGCGACGATGAAGTGGCGCGTCGTGTCGAGCGCCTTGCCGTCGCCGATGAGGAAGTCGAGGCGATGGTGGGTGCCGGTCAGCGCCGAGCAGACGAGGATCGCGTTCGAGCGGTCGGCGTTCAGTGCTCCATGCGTGACGTACGACTGCGAGAAATCGCGGATCGTCTCGCCGGTTTCCAGCGTCAGGTCCCCGAGCGGGGCAACGCGGTGCGGCGCGTCGATGTGTCCGGGCGCGAGCGGCGGATGGGCGTAGCGGGTCAAGTGTCACATTGTAGCGAATGCGTGTCGCGATCCGGGTGGCGCCGCCGCCGTGGCATCATGATCGCTAGGGGCGGACGAGGAATTGCAATGAAAGCGATTGCCGCAAGGTGGCTTGCAGCGATGTTCGCGGTGCTGTCATTCGCCGCCGCTGCGAACGCTTCCGCGGCCGACACGGCGAAGGTCCTGCACATCGCGCTGCCGAAGGCCGAGACCGGCTTCGACCCGGCGCAGGCGAGCGAGGTCTACTCGGGTGCGGTGATCGCGGCGATCATGGAGCCGCTGCTGAACTTCGACTACCTCGCACGGCCGGTCAAGGTCGTGCCGCTGACGGCCGAGGCACTGCCCTCGGTCGAGGACGCAGGCAGGCGCTACACGTTCAAGCTGCGGAAAGGGATCTACTTCGCGGCCGATCCGGCGTTCAAGGGGAAGCGACGCGAGCTGACCGCCGCCGACTACGTGTACTCGATCGAGCGACTGGTCGATCCGAAGAACCGGTCGCCCAACGCGTTCTACGTCGCGGGCAAGATCGTCGGCCTCGATGCGCTGGCGGCGAGGGCGAAGCAGACCGGGAAGCTCGACTACGGCGCGCCGGTCGCAGGACTGAAGGCACTCGACCGCCATACGCTGCAGGTCACCCTCACGCGCAGCGACTACACGTTCGCGCAGGTCCTCGCGCTGCCGGCATTGTCCGCAGTCTCGCACGAGGTCGTCGATTTCTACGGCAGCGACATCGCCGCGCATCCGGTCGGCACGGGGCCGTACCTGCTGCGGAAATGGATCCCCGCGTCGAAGATCACGCTGACCGCCAATCCGGGCTTTCGCGGCGAAACCTGGGAATTCACCCCGGGCGACGACCCGACCGACAAGACGATCGCCGCGCGGATGCGCGGCAAGAAGCTGCCGCAGGTCGGCGAGATCGACATCAGCGTGATGGAGGAGGCGCAGGCACGTTGGCTCGCTTTCCAGCGCGGCGAGCTCGACATCCTGAGCCTTCCGAACGAGTTCGCGCCGATCGCGCTGCCGGACGGAAAGCTCGCGAAGGACCTTGCCGACAGGGGCGTCTACCTGTCGCGGATCCTCCTGCCGGCGATCACCTACACGGCGTTCAACATGCGCGATCCGGTGATCGGGGGTTTCTCGAAGGAGAAGATCGCGCTGCGCCGCGCGATCGTCATGGCCTACGACACCGACGCCGAGATCAAGGTGCTGCGCCAGGAACAGGCAGCGCCGCTGCAGATGGTGATCCCGCCGGGCGTGGCCGGCTACGACCCCGGCTATCGCGGCGGGATCCGCTACGACCCCGCCGGCGCCAACGAGCTGCTCGACAAGCTCGGCTACAAGAAAGGTCCCGACGGCTGGCGCCGGCTGCCCGACGGCAAGTCGCTGACGTTGACGCTGGCCAGCCAGACCGATGCGACCGCGCGCGAATACGATTCGCTGTGGAAGAGGGCGATGGATTCGATCGGCATCCGCCTCGCCGTCGACAAGGGGCGCTTCAACGACCAGATCAAGGCCGCGATAGGTTGCCATTACCAGATGTGGACCTACGGCTGGATCGCCGACTACCCCGACGGCGACAACTTCATGCAGCTGCTCTATGGCGGCAACATCGATCAGAGCAACGTCGCCTGCTACCGGTCGCCGACCTACGACGCCCTCTACGAGCGCTCGCGCCAGCTTCCCGACTCGCCCGACCGCACCAAGCTCTACGCGCAGATGACGCGGCAGTTCGAGATCGATTCGCCGTGGCGGCTCGGCGTCGCGCAGTACCAGAACACCCTGGTGCAGCGGCGCGTCATCGGCTACAAGGCACACCCGGTGATGCTCGCCGACTGGCGCTACGTCGACATCGACACCAAGGCGCGCTGAGGCTGCGGCGAAGCCGTTGGGCGGCGCGCCAGCCCGGGAAGGTGAATATTCAGGTGTCCGCCGGGCGGCCGCGCGCCACCGGCCGGCGCCCACTGGGGCAGAATCGCATCACGATCATTCAGGAAGCGTGACGATGAACGAAGCCGGCTACCTGCGGCAACCGACGATTGCGGGCGACACGGTCGCCTTTGCCTGCGACGACGACCTCTGGTGCGCAAGCGCATCGGGAGGCATCGCGAGGCGCCTGACCGCGGGATTGGGCGAGCCGTCGACGCCCGCGCTGTCGCCCGACGGGCGCCTGCTCGCGTTCGTCGGTCGCGACGAGCAGAACCCCGAGGTGTACCTGATGCCCGCCGAGGGTGGCCCGGCGCGACGCATGACCTGGCTCGGCCCTGACGTGATGGTGCGCGGATGGACGCCCGACGGGCGGATCCTGTTCGTGACCACCTGGGGGCAGCCGTTCTTCCGCAATTACCGCGCGTTCACCCTGGGCGTCGATGGCGGCATGCCGGAACCGATCCCGCTGGGCCAGATCAATCACCTGGCGTTCGGCCCGGGCGGGGCGAAGGTGATCGGCCGCAACACCGCCGACCCGGCGCGCTGGAAGCGCTATCGCGGTGGCACCGCGGGTCACCTGTGGTGCGATGCGACCGGCAGCGGCACGTTCCGCCGGCTGACCGGGCTCGCCGGCAACATCACCAGTCCCATGTGGATCGGCGAGCGGATCTACTACCTGTCCGACGGCGAGGGCGTGGGCAACCTGTATTCCTGCAGTCCCGACGTGACCGATGTGCGCAGGCACACCGACCACGACGATTACTACGCGAGGCACGCGCAGACCGACGGCAGGCACATCGTCTACCAGTGCGCGGGGCAGGTCTGGCTGTTCGACTGCACGAACGGGACGACCGCGCGCGTGCCGATCGACGTGCCGTCGCCCAGGACGCAGGCGGGGCGCAGGTTCGTCGCGGCCGCCGACAACCTCGCCGGTTTCCAGTTGCATCCTGCCGGACACAGCCTCGCGGTCGAGATGCGCGGCAAGCTGATGACCTTCGCGCTGTGGGAAGGGGCGGTGCGCCAGCACGGCGCCGCCCACGGCGTCCGATACCGGCAGGGACAATGGCTCGCCGACGGCGAGACCCTGGTCGCGGTCAGCGACGAATCGGGCGAGGAGCGAGTCGTCGTCGTCCGCGACGGCGAGGTGACGACGATGCCCTGGGACATCGGCCGCGTGCTGACGATGTGCGCGGCGCCGGTGGGCAAGCGGATCGCGCTGGCGAATCACCGGCACGAAGTGATGATCGCCGACCTCGAATCGAACGCGTTCAGCGTCGTCGATCGCAGCGACGCCGGCCGCAGCGAGGATCTGGCGTGGTCGCCCGACGGCCGGTGGCTCGCCTACACGCACTGGATCAATCAGCGGCGCTGCGCGATCAAGCTCCACGACGTCGCGACGAACCAGTGCACGCTGGTCACCCAGCCCGATTTCCGCGACTACTGCCCGTCGTTCGACCCCGCGGGCAGGTACCTGTATTTCCTGTCGGTGCGCACCTTCGACCCGGTGTACGACGCCGTGCAGTTCGAGCTCTCGTTCCCCCGTGCCGCGCGCCCGTACCTGATCGCGCTCGCGGCGGATGCGAAAGCCCCATTCGAGCTGGCGCCGCGCGGGCTCGCGCAGGACGAGCGCAAGAGCGCCGCGGCCAAACCCGGGGACGAGAAGGCGGCGATGCGTGTCGACCTCGACGGCATCGTCCGCCGCGTCGCCGCATTTCCGGTGCCCGAGGGGCGCTACGGCCAGATCGCCGGGGTCGTCAACGACAAGGTCGTGTGGACGCTGATGCCGATCGCAGGCGCGCACGGTCGCGGCGGTCACAAGGATTCGCCGGGCCGCCTCGAGGTCTTCGATTTCGAGACGATGAAGTGCGACACGCTGGTCGACCGCGTGGACGAGTTCGTCGTCGCCGCCGACCGGGCGACGCTGGTGCTTCGCGACGGCCGGAAGCTGCGCGCGGTGCGCGCCGATCGTGCGCCCGATCCGCGCGAGCGCGCGGTCGCGCCGTCCGAGGAGCCCTCGCGCAAATCCGGCTACATCGACCTCGGGCGGGTCCGCCTGTCGGTGGACCCGCGCAGCGAATGGAAACAGATGCTGCGCGAAGTGTGGCGGCTGCAGCGCGACCAGTTCTGGGTGCAGGACATGTCCGGCGTCGACTGGGACGCGCAGTACCGGCGCTACGCGGCGCTGCTTCCGCGGGTTGCGACCCGCAGCGAGCTCTCCGACCTGATCTGGGAGATGCAGGGCGAGCTCGGCACCTCGCACGCCTACGAGGTGGGCGGCGACTACCGGCGCCCTCCCGCGGTTGCACTGGGCCATCTCGCTGCGGACCTGCGTCCGGCACCGGACGCCGACGGGTACGAGATCGTGGGCATCGTCGAGGGCGACCCCTGGGATGCGACCTGCGATTCGCCGCTGAACGCCATCGGCGTGCGGGCGCGGCCGGGCGAGCGCATCGTCGCAGTGAACGGACAGGCCATTGGGCGCGATCGTCCGCCGCAGGCGCTGCTCGTCAACCAGGCGGCCGCGAAAGTCGAGCTGACGCTGGCGCCGCCCACGGGCTCCGGTCCCGATGCGCTGCCGCGCAGCGTGCTGGTCACGACGCTGGCCGACGAAGTCCCCGCGCGCTACCGCGAATGGGTCGAGCGCAATCGCCGTTTCGTGCACGAGCGATCCCGCGATCGCGTCGGCTACCTGCACCTGCCCGACATGATGTCGGCGGGCTTCGCCGAGTTCCACCGCTATTTCGGCGGCGAATGCGATCGCGACGCCCTGATCGTCGACCTGCGCTACAACCGCGGCGGTCACGTGTCGCAACTGCTGCTGGAAAAGGTCGCGCGCAAGCGCCTGGGCTACGACCTGTCGCGCTGGGGGCAGCCCGAGCCCTATCCCGGTGAATCGCCTGCGGGACCGGTCGTCGCGCTGACCAACGAGCACGCGGGTTCCGACGGCGACATCTTCTCCCACTGCTTCAAGCTGATGAAGATCGGCAAGCTCGTCGGAACGCGCACCTGGGGCGGCGTCATCGGTATCAACCCACGACACCCGCTGGTCGATGGCACCGAGACGACGCAGCCCGAGTTCTCGTTCTGGTTCAGCGACGTGGGCTGGAGCGTCGAGAACTACGGCACCGACCCGGACATCGAGGTCGACAATGCGCCGCAGGACGCGCAGGCGGGGCGCGACCGGCAACTCGAGACGGCGCTTGCGACAGCGCTCGAGACCGCCGCCGCCGAGGGGCCCGTCCGCCCGGCCTTCGGCCCGCGCCCGGACCTGGGCATCAAGCCGCTGCCGCCGCGCCGCTGACCGGAAAATGGGGTCAGAGCCGTAATATTTCGCCGCTGGCATTCGCGAGGCGCGCCGCCGACGTCGGCGAAATATTACGGCTCTGACCCCATTTTCCGCATTTCCCCGGCCATTTCCCGCGAGCGCGCCGCGCGGGGATAATGGATCGGGCTCGTGGCACAGGCGCCGCAGCGAAGCACTGCAGCGCCGATCTGCCGCAGCCGATCGCCGCGGAGGCCGATGTGCGCCTGATCCCGCTCGTGATGATGATGCTCG
>DAHUXO010000038.1 GCA_027307095.1 Betaproteobacteria bacterium
ATCCCGCATAGCGCCGGTCGCCGGGGAGGGCCGGAAGCAGCTCGCGCAACAGCGCTTCGCGCGCTGTCGCGAGGAGATCCGACGCATCGGGAATGTCGCTCATCGCGCGGCGCCTCCGGTGAGGTGCAGGATTTCGTGCTCGAGTTCGTGGACGATGCGGCCGGTCAACGCGAGCTCGAGCGAGGCCTCGCCGCCGACGAGATGGCGCCGCGCCTGCTGCAACGCGATCATGGCCCAGCGCAGGTGGGCCATCACCTGCCAATAATCGAGATCACCCCGCGTGATCGCGCGCTTCGCAACCGATCCATAGCCCTGCAGGAAGGCCGCGACCGGCGCGATTCCGCCCGCCTCGCGATCGCTCGCGCCGAAGCGCCAGCAGCGCGCGGTGAACCAGCCGAGGTCCTCGCGCGGATCGCCCCAGCCGGCGAACTCCCAGTCGAGCACGCCGCTGAGGTGTCCTGCATCCACCAGATAGTTTCCGGTGCGGTAATCGCGGTGGACGAGGGTGACCTCGGCGGACGCGGGGGCATGCAGCTCGCACCAGCGCAGCCCCCATTCGAGGCCCGGGTGGGCTTCGTCCATCGCGTCGAGGTACCCGCGGTATTGGGCGATGGCGGCACGCGCCGGATCCGCCGGCGGTGGCGGGAGCGTCTCGAGACCGGGCTGCGGCGGCTTCAGCGCGTGGATGCGGGCGAGGTTCGCTCCGAGCTCATGGGCGAGCGCGGGCCCGTCGGGTACCAGGGCGGCGTCACGGACCAGCTGGTGGCCGGCGCCCACGCCCGCGATGCGGCGCATGACGAAGAACTGGCGGCCGACGATGGTCGGATCGCGACACAGGAACAGCGGTTGCGGTGCCCGCACGCCTGCCCGATGCGCTGCGCGCAGCACCTCGAATTCCTGCGCGCGGGTCAGGCTCGCGGCCACGCCCGAAGGCGCGTCGGTGCGCAGCACCAGCGCCTGAGGTCCGGCGTGCGGCCCTCCGACGACCTCAACGTCGAGCGCGAAGTTGCCCTGGATCGCGCCGCCCGGGAGGCGCTCGTAGCGGCGGATCCGGACCTCGCGGGCCTGCATCTCTCCGGCGAGCCAGGCGGCGATTCCGCGCGCCTCGGGCGTGACGGTCCGTGGCGTCTCGGGCCTGGCGGTCCCCGGCATCTAGGACGTCGGACGGGAAGCCGAGGGCGGCGAAGTCGCGGTGCCGCCGCTGCGCGCGCCCCTCAGGATGCGCTTGGCGATGCTCCAGCGATGGACTTCGGACGGGCCGTCGTAGATCCGGAATGCGCGCAGGTCGGCGAAGATTCGCGCGACGACGGTCTCGCCGGTCACGCCCTGGCCACCGAGCACCTGGACGCAGCGGTCGGCGACACGTCCCACGGCCTCGGAAACGATCACCTTGGCACGGCTCGACTCGTGCAACGCAAGCTCGCCGCGGTCTAGCGCCCACGCGCAATGCCAGATGGCGAGCCGAGCGACGTGCATGTCGATCTCGTTGTCGGCGAGCATGAACCCCACGCCTTCGTGCTCGCCGATCGGCTTGCCGAACGCCTGGCGCCGCCGCGCGTAGTCGACGGCGATGTCGTGGGCGCGGCGCGCCGCGCCCAGCCAGCGCATGCAGTGGGTAAGCCGCGCCGGGGAGAGTCGGACCTGCGCATACCTGAAGCCCTGGCCCAGCTCGCCCAGGATGTCGTCGGCCGGGACGCGCAGGTTGTCGAAGCGCACGACGCCGTGCCCGCCCGGAAAGCAGGTGTCGAGGCTCCACATCGAGCGCTCGACGGCGATGCCGGGCGCGGTCATGTCCGACAGGAACATCGTCGCGCCGTCGTGGTCGGCCCTGGCCATGATGATCGCGAACGCCGCGCCATCGGCGCCGGTGATGAACCACTTGCTGCCGTTGATCACGTAGTGATCGCCGTCGCGGGTCGCCGTCGTCATCAGCATCGAGGGATCGGAGCCCGCGCCGGGTTCGGGCTCGGTCATGCAGAAGCACGAGCGGATCTCGCCCGCGGCGAGCGGGCGCAGCCAGCGTTCCTTGTGGGCAGGCCTGGCGATCGCCTCCAGCAGGTGCATGTTGCCTTCGTCGGGCGCGAACACGTTGAGCGCAACCGGCCCGAGCAGCGAATAGCCCGCCTCTTCGAAGGCAATCGCGCGTCCGACATGCGACAGCGCGAGCCCGCCGTATTCGCGCGCCACCTGCGGTGACAGCAGGCCTGCGCGGCGCGCCCGCGCGACGAGGTCGCGGCGCAGCTCCTCGCTCGGCCCGTGCGCAGTGCGTCGCGGATCGGATTCGAGCGGAATGACCTCGTCGGCAATGAACCTGCGGATGCGCAGCTGCAGGTCGGCGAGGTCGGGCGGGATGTCGAAATCCATGGTCAACGGAGTTGCTCGCGCAGCGCCTTCTTCTGGATCTTGCCGGTCGAGGTCTTGGGCAGGGGCCCGAAGACGACGCGTCGTGGCGCCTTGAAGTGCGCGACCCGGCCCCGGACGTGGTCGATCAGCTCGCGCTCGGTCGCGCTGGCACCTGCCTTGAGGGTCACGAAAGCGACGGGCACCTCGCCCCATTTCTCATCGGGGCCGGCGACCACTGCGACCTCGAGCACGGCCGGATGGCTGTTGATCGCCTGCTCGACCTCGACCGACGCGATGTTCTCGCCGCCCGAGATGATGATGTCCTTGGCGCGATCGCGCAGCTCGACGTAGCCGTCGGCGTGCATGACGCCGAGATCCCCGGTTCGGAACCACCCGTCGGGGCAGGCCCGTTGCGTCGCGGGGTCGTCGCGGTAGTAGCCGAGCATGACGTTGTTGCCGCGGATCGCGATCTCGCCCATGGTCTTCGCGTCGGCGGGCACGTCGCCGCCGGCGGCGTCGACGACGCGCAGCGGCGCCCCGATGACGTTGCACACCCCCTGGCGAGCCTTGAGCCGCGCCTGTTCGGGCACCGGGAGCGAATCCCATTCGCTGCGCCACTCGCAGATCACCGACGGTCCGTAAGTCTCGGTCAGGCCGTACAGGTGCGTGATGTCCATGCCGAGCGCGGCCAGGCGCTGCAGCAGCGCCGGTGTCGGGGGCGCCCCGCCGGTCGCCACGCGCACGCTGCGCTCGAGCCTGCCTGCGTCGGGATCCCAGACCGCCATCGTCAGCAGCGTAGGCGCGGCGCAGAAATGGGTGACGCCCGAATGGCGCAGATGGCGCCAGATCGCAGCGGCGTCGACCCGCGGCAGGCACAGGTGGCGGCTGCCCATCGCCGTCACCGCCCAGGGAAAGCACCAGCCGTTGCAGTGGAACATCGGCAGCGTCCACAGGTAGACCGAGTCGCTGTCGAGGCGCATGTGCATCGCCATCGCCAGCGCCTGCAGATAGGCGCCGCGGTGGTGGTACATGACGCCTTTCGGAGCGCCGGTGGTACCGCTCGTGTAGTCGATGGCGAGCAGCGATCGTTCGTCCTCCACCGGGTGC
>DAHUXO010000329.1 GCA_027307095.1 Betaproteobacteria bacterium
CAATTTCAAGGATGAATCGTTCATCGCCCAGTACCTGTCGCCGCGGATGATGCGCGAGTTCCACCTGTTCGCGATCGCCGATCACTCCGGCGAGGATTCGCTCGTCGTCGACAGCATCCACGACGAGCGCGGGTACCGGCGCGTGCGCAAGCTGCTCGCGCAGCAGTACGCGCAGGAGTCGTGGGTCCCCGACGTCCAGATCCTGCGCTTCGATCGCGACGGCGATCGCTCACTGACCCTGCGCCATCAGCTGCGCCGCGGCCGGCCGCTGACCGAGGCCGCAGCCGAGGTCGTGGCGCACCTGCGGCGGCTTTGGGGCTTCCCCGTGCGGCTCGAGACCCACGAGGCGGACGAGAGCGTCGGCACCGTCGTCGAGTGTGCTGCCTGACCGGTAATTGGGGTCGGGGGCGCAATGATTGGATTCGCCCGGAGCCGGCAATCGTCATGGCTCTGACCCCGATTTCCTCCGTAGACCGGGTCGCAGCGGCCCTGGCTTGAATCGGGGCGTCCCGCCCCTCACTATGGGTGCATGGCCCGGCGCGGCCCAATCGACCCATCGTCCCTGCCAACGACCCCATGACCGCGAACCCCTCGACTGCCGTCGACAAGCTGCACGTCGTCTGCCCGCACTGCGCGACGACCAATCGCGTCGCGCGGGAGCGCCTGGGCGAGCGCCCGGCCTGCGGCAACTGCAAGGAGCCGCTGTTCCCGGGGCATGCGTTCGGCCTGACCGGCGCGAGCTTCGACCACCACGTCGGATCGTCGCAGGTGCCAGTCGTCGTCGATTTCTGGGCGCCCTGGTGCGGCCCCTGCCGGATGATGGCGCCCGCGTACGAGGAGGCCGCAACGCAGCTCGGCGCGGGAGTCCATCTCGCCAAGCTCGACACCGAGGCGGAGCCGGAGATCGCGTCGCGCTTCGGCATCCGCAGCATCCCCACGCTGGTCGCTTTCCGCAACGGCCGGGAGATCGCGCGGCAGTCCGGCGCGCTGGGCACCTCACAGTTGCTGCAATGGATCCGGGCGCATGCCGCGGGGAACTGACCCATCGGACTGGATGCTGTCGCAGGCGTTCGGCCTGATCGAGCAGGCCGAGCGCCTGCACCGGCAGTTCTTCCGGCTCGCGAGCTCGGCCAGGACGCAGACGTCCTGGGAACCGCCGGCCGATGTCTTCGAGGACGAGCGGGAAATCGTCATTGTCGTCGCGATGCCGGGCGTCGCGCCCGAGAGGATCGAGATCACGACCGAGCCCGGAGCGCTGATCGTGCGGGGTGTTCGTCCGCTCGCGTTCGCCGGAGCCTGTCGGGCGATCCGGCGCCTGGAGATTCCCTATGGTGTTTTCGAGCGCCGCATCGCGCTGCCTCCCGGCCGGCTCGAGGCGAGCCTGCCCGAGTGCGCGAACGGCTGCCTGGTGCTGCGCCTGCGCAGGCTGGATTGACCGGACCATGAACGAGACGAAGACTCACGACGCCGACGCGGTCACCGCGGAAGGTTCCCTGCGTCCCGACGCGGTGCCGGCAGCGGAGACGCGGCCGCGTGCCGAGGCGGCCTCGCGCCCGTTGCCCGATGACGCGCTGATCATCCTTCCGGTGCGCAACACCGTGATGTTCCCCGGCGTCGTGCTGCCGTTGACCCTGGGTCGCGAGCGATCGCTTGCAGCCGTCCAGGAAGCGGTGCGCCTGGAGCGCCCGCTCGGCGTCCTGCTGCAGAGCAAACCCGAGGTCGACGAGCCGACGCCCGAGGACCTGCACTGGGTCGGCGCGAGCGCGGCGGTCGTCCGCTATGTCACTGCGCCCGACGGCACTCATCACGCAATCGCGCGCGGGCTGCGCCGTTTCCGGGTCCTCCAGTTCCTCGACGGGTATCCATACACGGTCGCACGCGTCCAGTTCGTCAACGATCCCGAGACCGTCGACGCCGAGATCGAGGGGCGCGCGCACACGGTCAAGCAGCGTGCCGTCGAAATCCTGCAGCTCCTGCCGAACGTTCCGGAGGAGATGGTCGCCGGCGTGCAGGCGATCGAAGGCGCGGCAAGACTCGCCGATTTCATCTCGGGCATGATGGACGCGACGCCCGAGGACAAGCAGTCGCTGCTCGAGAAGTTCGACCTCAAGGACCGGCTCGACCGGCTGCTCGAGCTGCTGTCGCATCGTGTCGAGGTTCTCAGGGTGTCGCGCGAGGTCGACGAGCGTACGCGCGAGTCGATCAGCGACGTCAACCGCAAGCACCTGTTGCGCGAGCAGCTGCGCACGATCCAGAAGGAGCTCGGCGAAGGCGAGGAGGGCGCGGCCGAAATCGCCGACCTCGACCGCGCGATCACCGAAGCGCGCATGCCCGGGGAGGTCGAGAAAGCCGCGCGCAAGGAGTTGAAGCGGCTCGAGCGGATGCCCGAAGGCGCCGGCGAGTCGTCGATGGTCCGGACCTACCTCGAATGGCTGACCGAGCTGCCGTGGGCGAGCGACCCCGAACCGCCGATCGACATCGGGCAGGCGCGGAGCATCCTCGACACCGATCATTTCGGCCTCGAGAAGGTCAAGCGACGCATCCTCGAGTACCTCGCGGTCCACAAGCTGAACCCGACGGGCAACAGCCCGATCCTGTGCCTCGTCGGCCCGCCCGGCGTAGGCAAGACCTCGCTCGGGCAGAGCATCGCCAAGGCGACCGGGCGCAAATTCGCGCGCGTGAGCTTGGGCGGCGTACACGACGAAGCCGAGATCCGCGGGCACCGGCGCACCTACATCGGCTCGCTGCCCGGCAACGTCATCCAGGCGCTGCGCAAGACCGGCACGCGCAACTGCGTGATGATGCTCGACGAGGTCGACAAGCTGGGCGCGGGCGGCTTCCACGGCGATCCGGCCTCGGCGCTGCTCGAGGTGCTCGATCCCGAGCAGAACTCGACATTCCGAGACAACTACCTGGCGGTGCCTTTCGACCTGTCGAAGGTGATGTTCATCTGCACGGCCAACGTGCTCGACACGATTCCCGGCCCGTTGCGCGACCGGATGGAGGTGATCGAGCTCCCCGGCTACACGGCGCAGGAGAAGCTGCAGATCGCCCGCCGCTACCTGGTGCCGCGGCGGCTGGCCGCCGCCGGGCTCACGGCGTCGTCGTGCGAGATCGGCGACGACGCGCTGGCCGCGATCATCGACGACTACACGCGCGAAGCCGGCGTGCGCAACCTCGAGCGCGAGATCGGGCGCGTGTTCCAGAGCGTCGCCGTGCGCGTCGCCGAGGGCAGCGTGCAGCACGTCGCCGTCGGTCCCGGCGATCTGGCTGCGATCCTCGGGCCGCGCCGGTTCGAGGCCGAAGTGGCGATGGCGAGCAGCATTCCAGGAGTTGCGACGGGACTCGCCTGGACCCCGGTCGGCGGTGACATCCTGTTCATCGAGGCGGCGCGGATGCCCGGCGCCGGCAGGCTGATCCTGACCGGCCAGCTCGGGGACGTGATGAAGGAAAGCGCGCAGGCAGCGCTGTCGCTGGTCAAGGCACGTTCGGTGCAGCTCGGCATCGCAGCCGACCTGCTGGAGAAATCCGATGTCCACGTCCATGTCCCGGCCGGCGCGACCCCGAAAGACGGACCGAGCGCAGGCGTCGCGATGTTCGTCGCGCTGGCGTCGCTGTTCACCGGCCGACCGGTGCGCTCCGATGTTGCGATGACCGGGGAGATCAGCCTGCGCGGACTCGTGCTGCCGATCGGCGGCGTCAAGGAGAAGGTGCTGGCGGCGCTGCGCGCCGGGATCCGCACGGTGATGTTGCCTGCGCGCAACCGGCGCGACCTCGAGGAGATTCCCGTCGAGGCACGCGGCAAGCTCGAATTCGTCTGGATCGAGGACGTCGACCAGGCACTGGCGACTGCGCTCGTGCCGCTCGCCCTGGAGCGCGCGCTGGCCTGATCGCCGGTCCGGGACCCGGCCGGCTTGACCGAAATCAAGCAATCGGAAAAATGTCGCTGCCGAACGCCCATAGGCAGCGCGGATACCATGAATTGCGGGTATCGTCCTCCGGAACCACAATATCTTGTATCCGGAGGAGCAGGTCATGGCCGAAAGGAATCGCGGGGCCGGTGCGGCAGCGCCGCGGCGGGTGACCAAGCGCGATGGCGCGCGGGTGGCATTCGACGGCGGCAAGATCGCCTCGGCGATCGCCCGCGCGGGGGCGGCCTCGGGCGAGTTCGGCGCCGATCGCGCGCGCGCGCTCGCCGATGCCGTCGCCCAAAGCCTCCTGCCGGACGAGGCGGGGCCTCCCATCCACGTCGAGGCGATCCAGGACCGGGTCGAAGCTGCTCTGCTCGACGCGGATCACCGCAAGACGGCGCGCGCCTATATCGTCTACCGCGAACGGCACGCGCGGCTGCGCGACGACCGCAGGACCATCGTCGACGTAGCGGCGTCGGTCAATGAATACCTCGACCGCGAGGACTGGCGGGTCAACGCGAACGCCAATCAGGGCTACTCGCTGGGCGGCCTGATCCTCAACGTCTCCGGCAAGGTCGTCGCGAACTACTGGCTGTCGCAGGTCTATGCGCCGGAGATCGGGCTCGCACATCGCGAGGGCGACCTGCACATCCACGACCTCGACATGCTCGCGGGATACTGCGCCGGCTGGTCGCTGCGGCAGCTGCTGCACGAGGGTCTGAACGGCGTTCCGGGGAAGGTCGAGGCGGGGCCGCCCAGGCACATGTCGAGCGCCGTCGGCCAGATCGTGAATTTCCTGGGCACGCTGCAGAACGAGTGGGCAGGCGCCCAGGCGTTCTCGTCGTTCGACACCTACATGGCGCCTTTCATCCGCCACGACCGGATGGCCTACGGCGACGTCAGGCAGTGCATCCAGGAACTGATCTACAACCTGAACGTGCCGTCGCGCTGGGGCACGCAGACGCCGTTCACCAACCTGACCTTCGACTGGACCTGCCCCGAGGACCTGCGCGACCAGATCCCGGTGATCGCGGGCGAGGAAATGCCGTTCACCTACGGCGACCTGCGCTCCGAGATGGACATGATCAACCGCGCCTACATCGAGGTGATGACCGCAGGCGACGCCAGAGGGCGGGTGTTCACGTTTCCGATCCCGACCTACAACATCACGCCCGATTTCGACTGGGATCACCCGAACACAGAGGCGCTGTTCGCGATGACCGCCAAGTACGGCCTGCCGTACTTCCAGAACTTCATCAACTCCGAGCTGAAGCCGAACATGATCCGGTCGATGTGCTGCCGGCTGCAGCTCGATCTCACCGAGCTCTTGAAGCGCGGCAACGGACTGTTCGGGTCCGCCGAGCAGACCGGATCGATCGGTGTCGTGACCCTGAACTGTGCGCGCCTCGGCTACCTGCACCGCGGCGACGAAGCCGCACTCCTTTCGCGCATCGACGTGCTGCTCGAACTCGCGAAGGAGAGCCTCGAGGTCAAGCGCAAGGTGATCCAGCGCCACATCGACGGCGGGCTCTTTCCCTATACCCGTCGCTACCTCGGCACGCTGCGCAATCACTTCTCGACGATCGGGGTCAACTGGATCAACGAGATGATCCGCAACTTCACTGCCGGCGACGCCGACATCACGACGCCCGGCGGTCACGCGCTCGCGCTTGGCCTGCTCGATCACATCCGCTCGCGCATCCTGGGCTTCCAGGAGGAGACCGGCAACATGTACAACCTCGAGGCGACGCCCGCGGAAGGCACCACCTACCGCTTCGCCAAGGAGGATCGCAAGCGCTACCCGGACATCCTGCAGGCGGGGACGCGCGAGATGCCCTACTACACGAATTCGTCGCAGCTTCCGGTGGGGTTCACCGACGACGCGTTCGAGGCGCTGGAACGCCAGGAGCCGCTGCAGAAGAAATACACGGGCGGCACCGTGCTCCACCTGTACATGGGGGAGCGCATCTCGTCGGCCGCGGCATGCAGGAAGCTCGTGCGCCGCGCGCTCGAGCGGTTCGCGTTGCCCTACATCACGGTGACACCGACTTTTTCGATCTGCCCTGCCCACGGCTACCTCGCCGGCGAGCACGAGTTCTGCCCGAAGTGCGACGAGGCGCTGCTGGTCCGCAGGCAGCGCCTCGTCGCAGCCTGAGCCCGAAGTGCCGCCCCGAGGGCCATCCGGCCAGCGACGGCGCCCTGTGACCCTAGGAGACGCAATGGACACGATGACAGCGATCAGCGACCCGACAGAAAGCACGCGGCATGAGCCCGCCCCGACCGGCAGGAACATGCTGCCCGCCGCCGAGCGTCAGCGCTGCGAGGTGTGGACGCGCGTGATGGGCTATCACCGCCCGGTCGCATCGTTCAACATCGGCAAGAAAGGCGAGCACGCCGAGCGGCGTTTCTTCACCGAGGCGCAGGCGCGGCTCGGCGACGCCGCTGCGTGAGCGCGTTCGCGGCGCGCGGCGAGTTGCGCGTCGGCGGCCTGACACCGCTGTCGACGACCGACTGGCCGGGGGAGCTCTGTGCGGTCGTGTTCTGCCAGGGCTGCCCCTGGCGCTGCGGCTATTGCCACAACCCGGAGCTCCTCGCCGCCGACAGCCGCGTGGGGCTGTCCTGGGGCGACGTCCAGTCGCTGCTCGTCCGCCGCCGCGGCCTGCTCGACGGTGTCGTGTTCTCGGGAGGCGAGCCTCTCGCGCAGCCGGCGCTGCGCGCGGCGATCGCGGGCGTGCGAGGGCAGGGCTTTCGCGTCGGGCTGCATACGGGGGGCGCATATCCGCGGCGCTTCGCGCAGGTACTCCCGCTGGTCGACTGGGTCGGCTTCGACGTCAAGGCGCCTTTCGACGACTACCCCCTGATCACCGCGGTGCGGGGCAGTGGCGAGCCGGCGATGGAAAGCGCGCGGATGCTGATCGATAGCGGCGTCGACTGCGAATTCCGGACGACGGTGCACCCGCGCCAGCTCTCGCCGGCGGCCATCGAGCGCGTCGCTGCGCGCCTTGCCGGCCTCGGGGTGCGGCGCTACGTCCTGCAGCAGTTCCGCAGCCAGGGATGCGCGAATGCGGAGCTCGCGCTCGACGTCCCCGCGTCGCCATTCGACGGTGCGTGGGTCGCGAAGCTCGCACGCGGTTTCGAATAGTTCGAGGTCAGGCACGCGTGAGGCGGCATCGCGGCGCCTCCCGCGACCTTCAGCGGGGGTAAGCGCGAAGCTTGGCGACGTCGAGGATGTGGATGTCGCGGCCGTCGACGCTGATGAGCTTCGCCGTCGCGAGCTCGTGCAGGATCCGCGACAGGTGCTCCGGAGTCAGATTGAGCCGCGACGCGACGATTGTCTTGGACGAGGGCAGCGTGATCACGTACGACGCCCCCGGCGATCCTTGCGCCCCGTCCGGCCGCTCGTCCTGGCGCAGCAGGTAGCCGATCAGGCGCTCGGTGCCGCTTTGCAGCGAGTAGGACTCGACGTCGGTCACCAGTCCGTGGAGCCGGCGCGAAAGCCCGGCCAGCATCTTCTTCGCGAACGCGGGGTCGCGCTCGAGCTCCTCGAACACCGCGCGACGCGAGATGTGGAGCAGGAACGAGTCGGCGACCGCCTGCGCCATCACGTAATAGGGGCGCTCCATGAACATGACCGCCTCGCCGAACGAGTAGCCTGGCCCGATCAGCTCGACGATCTTCTCGCCGCCCTGGGGCGTCACGATCGCGAGCTTCACCTGGCCGTACACGACGAGATGGAAGCCGACACACGGATCGCCGCGATTGACGATGACCTCGCCGCGGGGAACGTGAACTTCGGTCGTGCCGGCGGCGATGCGGTCGAGCTCGGCCGGCGCGAGATCGCTGAACAGCGGCAGTCGCGACAGGAACGCCTGGGTCGTGATCTTGTGGTTCGACATCGGGGGTCGAGGATGTGATCGACGCGGCCTAGTCTTCGAACGGCAGGCCGACGTAGTTCTCGGCCATCGCCGTCGAGGCGGCGCGGGAGCTCACCAGGTAGTCGAGCTCGGCGCGCTGCAGCTTGCGCCCGATCGCGCCGGTCTCGGGAAACCTGTGTGTGAGCGACGTGAACCACCACGAGAAGCGCTCGGCCTTCCATATCCGGCGCAGGCAGCGGTCGGAATACGCGTCGATGCCCGCCTCGCTGCGCTCGGCGTGGAACTCGATCAGCGCGCGCGAGAGGTAGCGCACGTCGGACGCCGCGAGGTTCAGGCCTTTCGCGCCGGTCGGCGGCACGATGTGCGCGGCGTCGCCGGCGAGGAACAGCCGGCCGAAGCGCATCGGCTCGGCGACGAAGCTACGAAGCGGCGCGATGCTCTTTTCGATCGACGGTCCTGTCATCAGGCTGTCGGCGGCCCGCGGGTCGAGACGCCGCCGGAGCTCGTCCCAGAATGCGGCGTCGCTCCAGTCCTCGGCGCGGTCCTCGAGCGGTACCTGGACGTAATGGCGGCTGCGCGTCGGGGACCGCATCGAGCACAGCGCGAAGCCTCGCTCGTGGTTCGAGTAGATGAGCTCGTGCGATACCGGCGGCTGGTCGACGAGGACGCCGAGCCAGCCGAACGGGTACACCTTTTCGTAATGCGCGACGCCGCCCTCCGCAACGCTGGCGCGGCTGACGCCGTGGTAGCCGTCGCAGCCGGCGACGAAGTCGCACTGGAGCTCGTGCTCGGCGCCGTCCTTGCGCCAGGTGAGCGTCGGGTGCCGGCCGTCGAAATCGTGGATTGCGACCGACTTGGCCTCGTACACGGTCGAAAGCCCGAGCGCGGCGCGGGCGTCCATCAGGTCGCGCGTGACCTCGGTCTGGCCATAGATCATCACCTGCTTGCCCCCCGTCAGGCCATGCATGTCGATCCGGTGCCGCGCTCCTCCGAACGAGAGCTCGAAGCCGCCGTGGACGAGACCTTCGCGGTGCATCCGCTGGCCGACTCCGGCCTCGTCGAGCAGGTCGATGGTCGTCTGCTCGAGCACGCCTGCGCGAACGCGGCCGAGCACGTATTCGCCGGTCTGGCGCTCGACGATGACATTGTCGATGCCGGCCTTGTGGAGGAGCTGCCCGAGCAGCAGGCCGGAGGGGCCTGCGCCGATGATGGCGACCTGGGTGCGGCTGCTGGGCATCGTCGTCTCGTCGTGGGTTGTCGTAGTCCGGAACGGCGGGCGGTGTACGCCGCGCTTCAGCGTGCCGGCCAGCTGCCCGGGAGGTCGAACAGCAGGACCTCCGCGCTCTTGCCGGCGTCGATCACGATGTCGCCGCCGTCGGCCCTCAGCGCGTCGCCCGCGTCGAGCTTGTCGCCATTGATGCCTGCAGACCCGCGCACGACGTGGACGTAGCCCTTGCGGTTGGCGGCGAGGGTGTGGCGCGCATTCTCGGCGCCGTCGAACAGCCCCGCGAACACCAGCGCGTCCTGGTGGATCGACACCGATCCTTCGCGTCCGTCCGGAGATGCGATCAGGCACAGGTGCCCGCGTTTCTGTTCAGCGGAAAAGTTCTTCTGTTCATAGGAGGGAGCGATGCCGATGGCAGAAGGCTCGATCCAGATCTGCAGGAAGTGGGTGGCGCCCGCCGTCTCATGGTTGAATTCGCTGTGCGTGATGCCGGTTCCCGCGGAGAGCCGCTGCACGTCGCCGGGCCGGATCGTCGATCCGTTTCCCATGGAATCCTCGTGGCCCAATGCGCCTTCAAGGACGTAGCTGATGATCTCCATGTCGCGGTGGCCATGCGTGCCGAAGCCCTGGCCCGGCTGGACGCGATCTTCGTTGATGACGCGCAGTGCGCTCCAGCCCATTTGGCGCGGATCGTAGTAGTCGGCGAAGGAAAAGCTGTGGTACGAATCGAGCCAGCCATGGTCGGCATGGCCGCGCTCGTTCGAACGTCGGATCTGGTTCATGGACTCTCCGCGGGCCGGGTTCGCGCCGGCAATGCGCCATTCTGACGCAAGCGGCCGCGCCTGCGCGAGCGGGCAGGCGCCCGCCCGTCCGAGCCGGCGACCGCGACCGTGCGATCGTGCGCGGCATCGTTGCGAGTCGCGCGGCTCGTCACCTGAGACGGACGTAGGTTCCCGGCGCGTCGCACACCGCGGGGTAGCCCGCCTTCGGCGCGCCGATCGAAGGCGGCGCGGCAGGCGCACCCGACCGCGCGGCAAGCCACGCGGTCCACTCGGGCCACCAGGACCCTTCCTTCAGGGCCGCGTCCGCGATCCCGAGGTCCGGATCGACGTAGCGCCCATCGGCAGCCTGCATCGCGATCCGATAGTGCCGGCCGGGATGCCCCGGCTCGGACACGATGCCAGCGTTGTGCCCGCCGCTGGTCAGCACGAACGTGATCTCCGCCTCGGTCAACAGGTGGAACTTGTACACCGACCGCCATGGCGCGACGTGGTCCGCCTCGGTCCCGACGACGAACATCGGCAGGCGCAGGTCCGAGATCGCGACCGGCCGTCCGCCCGCGACATGACGGCCCTCGGCCAGGTCGTTGTCGAGAAACAGGTGCCGCAGGTATTCGGCATGCATCCGGTACGGCATTCGGGTTGCATCGGCGTTCCAGGCCATCAGGTCGGTCATCGGCGGGCGCTCGCCCATCAGGTATTCGCGGATGATGCGCGACCAGATCAGGTCGTTGGAGCGCAGGAGCTGGAACGCGCCGGCCATCTGCCGCGAGTCGAGGAAACCCTGCTCCCACATCGTGTCCTCGAGGAACGCGAGCTGGCTTTCGTTGATGAACAGCGTCAGCTCGCCGGCCTCGGTGAAGTCGACCTGCGCGGCGAAAAAGCTCAGCGTCGCGAGGCGCTCGTCGCCGTCGCGCGCCATCGCCGCGGCGGCGATCGCGAGCAGCGTGCCGCCCAGGCAGTAGCCGACGCCGTGGATCTTCCGCTTCGGCACGATCGCGCCGACGGCGTCCAGCGCCGCGCCCACACCCAGTGTCCGGTAGTCGTCGAACGTCAGGTCGCGGTCCTCGGGCCCCGGATTGCGCCACGAGATCATGAACACGGTGAAGCCGCGTTCGGTGAGGTAGCGCACCAGCGAATGCTCGGGCAGCAGGTCGAGCACGTAGTACTTCATGATCCAGGCCGGGACGATCAGGATGGGTTCCGGGTGAACGCTCGGCGTGGCCGGCGCATACTGAATCAGTTCAATCAAGTCGTTGCGGAAGATGACCTTGCCGGGGGTGGCGGCGACATTCTCGCCAACCTTAAATTCGCCGGTGCCCGCAGGTGCCTTGTTGTTGAGCATGCTGTCGGCATCTTCCAGCCAGTGCTTGAAACCATTGATCAGGTTTTGGCCTGATTCAGCCCGCGTGGTCTCGAGCAATTCTGGATTCGCGAGCAATTGATTTGCCGGCGAAGCCGCTTCGGTCATTTGTTGAGACGCGAACCTCACCAAATCGGCGCTTCGTTGGGAGGTACCGGGGACCTCGGTGGTCGCGGTCTTCACGAACTGTTCCCAGTTGAGGTATCCGCGCGCCATCACGTTGAACGGCCACT